>CAZYIL010000024.1:0-15676 GCA_964646945.1 uncultured Marinoscillum sp.
TACCTCTTTCATAGCAGTCTGGTTTGCTCCCCCTCCTATCCAACTACCTGCTATAGTTGTCATTCCTCGAGCTAATTCATCTGGATTTATTGAAACTAAATTAGGAAAGAAATTTGTAACTAATAAAATTGATATAGGACCTCCAATAATAATGCCAAAAGTACCTGTAAAAAACATTATTAAAGCTTTTGATCCTAGTTTGCTGATTTCTTTTAAGTCTACACTTAAAGTAAGTAATACTAATGATGTAGGAAGCAAGTATCTTGAAGCAACAAAATATAAATCTGATTTTTCTGGTGAAACAATTCCAGTTGTATTTAGTAAAGAAGGAAAAAAATAACAAATCAAAATCACAGGACAAAAAGTATAAAACTTTTTCCAAAATAAACTCTTAAGATTAGAAGTATAAAAAACAACACCTAGTATTATAAGTAGAAAACCAAAAATTACAGCATCATTTTCAGTATACAATAATGTGTTATTCATAATCATATTTTTTTTTCAATATAATGGAAAGTTCTGACAATATCATTGCCGTAGCACCCCAAACAATATAACCGTTCAAATTATAAAATGGACAGTCAAGTGTTTTTCCAATAGATAATTTCATTTTTTTTTTAAAAATATTTCTTTTATCTAAAATTTTTTTCAATGGAACTTCTATTAAATTATCAACTTCTTTTTTATTTAACTTAAAATCAGGTTTATTTTCGTGAATAGCAACAAATGGAGTAATCTCAAAATTACTTGCTGGAATGTAAAGCTTTGTTAAACTTCCCAGTAGTTCTAAATTGGATGGTATCAATCCTATTTCTTCTTTTGTCTCCCTTATAGCAGTATATGAAAGATTATTATCATTTACTTCAAACTTTCCACCTGGAAACGAAATTTGTTTAGAATGATATTTTACATTTTTTGTTCTTTCAATGAGAGGAAAATATAATTGTTTATTAATTGAATAAAAAATTATTAAAACACTACCTATATTGACATCTTTTGTCTTAGAATTTTTATACATATCATCAAAAACTGAAATCGGTGACATTTTATCTTGAGCACTCATCCCAGGTAATTTTTTTTTTAATCTTAGTTTTAAAAATTTTTTTATTGACTGAATCATTTCTCGATTAAATTAACTTAATTTTATAATAATATATTGTAATAATTAAAATAGTTAAATTCTTGAATATCATTTTATACAATAATACAATAGAATTTGATATAAAATAATTTATGGTTAAGCTCAATTCTTTACCATTCATAATCAATGGTTTTTTTTATGATGAAAATAAATAAACATAGTAGAACAATTACAAACGATGATTCACTCCCAGGCGCACAAGCCATGCTATATGGTATTGGCCTCAAAGAGGAAGATATGAATAAAGCTCAAGTAGGAATTGCTAGTACCGGATTTGAAGGAAACCCTTGTAATATGCATCTTAATATTTTATCACATCTAGTTAAAAAAAATGTTTCAAAATCTGATTTAATAGGACTTATTTTCAATACAATAGGTGTTAGTGATGGCATAACAAATGGTACTAAAGGCATGACATATTCTCTGATTTCTAGAGAAATAATTGCTGATTCAATTGAAACAGTAGTAAATGCTCAATTTTATGATGCTCTTATTGCAGTTGTAGGATGTGATAAGAATATGCCTGGATCATTAATGGCTATGGCTAGAATTAATAGACCAGCAATAATGGTTTATGGTGGTACCGTAAAAGGGGGCAAATGGAAAAATAAAAATTTAAATATTGTATCAGCATTCGAAGCTTATGGAGAAAAAATTCGAGGCAATATATCTAATGAAGATTATAGAGGAATAATTAAAAATAGTATTCCTGGACCAGGTGCTTGTGGAGGGATGTATACTGCAAACACCATGTCATGTGCTATTGAAGCTTTAGGAATGAGTCTTCCTTTCAATTCATCAAATCCAGCAGAAAGCGTTAATAAAAATAATGAAACGGAAGAAATAGGAGTTGCAATAAAAAATTTATTAATAAAGGATATTAAACCAAAAGACATTATGACAAAAAAAGCATTTGAAAATGCTATTTCAATTACTATGGTTCTTGGAGGATCAACGAATTCTGTACTTCATTTAATAGCAATGGCAAAATGTGTAAACATTAATCTTAATCTAAAAAATTTTCAAGAAATAAGTGATAAAACTCCTTTCATTGCTAATCTTAAACCAAGTGGTGAATTTTTAATGGAAGATTTACATAAGATCGGTGGAACTCCTGGAATAATGAAATTAATGTTAGAAGAAGGTTATTTGCATGGAGATTGTTTAACAGTTACTGGTAAAACAATTAAAGAAAATTTATCTAATATTCCTATTACAAAAAACACAAATATTATCAGCCCTTTTTCAAACCCAATTAAATCAACTGGACACATACAAATTTTATATGGAAATATTTCACCAGAAGGATCTGTAGCAAAAATCACAGGTAAAGAAGGAGAAATTTTTAAAGGAAAAGCAAGAGTTTATAACAATGAGTTTGAAGCTATAAAAGGAATTGAAAAAGAGGTAAAAAAAGGAGAAGTTATCGTTATTAGATATTCTGGACCAAAAGGTGGACCAGGAATGCCTGAAATGTTAAAACCAACAGGAGCAGTTGTAGGTGCAGGTCTTGAGAAAGACGTTGCTTTAATTACGGATGGAAGATTCTCTGGAGGGTCTCATGGATTTGTAGTAGGTCATATCACCCCTGAAGCATATGAAGGTGGAGTAATCGCAGTTATAGAAAATGGAGATCTAATTACCATTGATGCAGTAAATAATAAAATTGAAGTCGAGCTAGACAAAAGTGAAATAGAAAAAAGATTAAAAAATTGGAAAATACCAAATAAAATGAACTATAGTGGTGTTGTGAAAAAATATATAAAGTCAGTATCTTCAGCATCAAAAGGGTGCGTCACGGATGAATAAATTAAAAAAGTGAATTCAATACTATGAAAATTACAGGATCAGATGCTTTGATACGATGTCTTTTAAAAGAAAATGTTACAACAATTTTTGGTTATCCAGGTGGTGCAATTATGCCAATTTATGATGCTCTTTACGATTATGAAAAAAAAATAAATCATATCTTAACAAGACACGAGCAAGGTGCAATCCATGCTGCCCAAGGATATGCAAGAGTTTCAAGAAACGTAGGCGTTTGTTTTGCAACATCTGGCCCAGGGGCAACAAATCTAATAACTGGACTTAATGATGCTCTAATTGATTCAACTCCTTTAGTATGCATTACCGGTCAGGTTCCTTCTCATTTATTGGGGACGGATGCATTTCAAGAATCTGATGTGATTGGTATATCCATGCCTGTTACTAAATGGAATTACCAAATAACAAAAGCGGAAGAAATACCTGAAATATTAGCAAAAGCATTTTACATTGCAAAATCAGGACGACCAGGACCAGTATTAATTGACATCACTAAAGATGCTCAATTTTCAAACTTAAAATTTAAATATAAAAAATGTGAAAAAATAAGAAGCTATCATCCATATCCTATTTTAAAAACGGATGAAATTGAAAAAGCTGCTAAAATTATTAATCAAGCAATAAAACCACTAATCCTTGTTGGTCAAGGTGTAACACTTTCAAATGCTGAAGAAGAAGTATTAAAATTAGCCGAAATATCAAATACGCCAATTGCATCCACTCTATTAGGGCTTTCTGCAATAAAATGTAATCATCCACTTTATGTTGGCTATCTTGGTATGCATGGAAACTACGGACCTAACATTAAAACTAATGAATGTGATGCTTTAATTGCAATAGGAATGAGATTTGATGATAGAGTTACTGGAGACGTAAATAAATATGCAAAACAAGCTAAAATTGTTCATATAGAAATTGACCCTTCCGAAATTAATAAAATAATTAAATCAGATGCTCCTATAAATGCTGATGCTAAAGAAGCACTTATTAATTTAATTCCTAAAATTAAAAAAAATAATCACAAAAAATGGATTGAAGAATTTTATGAATGTGACCAAATAGAATTTGAAAAAGTTACAAATAGTGAGTTTAATCACAATGGTAAAGAAATTAAAATGGCAGAAGTTATTAAACATATTTCAGACTATACGAAAGGAGAATCAATTATTGTTACAGATGTTGGACAACATCAAATGACTACATCTAGATATTATAAATTCAAAAATATAAGAAGTAACATCACTTCTGGGGGACTCGGTACAATGGGATTTGCACTTCCTGCTTCAATGGGAGCTAAGATAGGAAATCCTGAAAGAGAAGTAATTGGGATAATAGGTGATGGAGGTATTCAAATGACAATTCAAGAATTAGCAACTATATCTCAATTTAATATTGGAGTCAAAATTCTTATTTTAAATAACAACTTTTTAGGAATGGTAAGACAGTGGCAAGAATTATTTTTTGACAATCGATTATCTTTTACTGAAATGTCTAATCCTGACTTTCAATTAATATCGAAAGGATATGGTATTAAGTGTAATAAAGTTATTGAGAGAAAAAAATTGAAAGAATCCATTAAAGGATTTCTTGACCATAAGGGACCGTATCTTCTAGAAATAGTTGTAGAAAAAGAAGAAAATGTCTTTCCAATGGTTCCTTCAGG
Organism: uncultured Marinoscillum sp.; assembly: GCA_964646945.1. GTDB lineage: Bacteria > Bacteroidota > Bacteroidia > Cytophagales > MED-G16. Next base: position 4,629 of record CAZYIL010000024.1, read on the forward strand.
CGAATCCGTATCCAATATAAGATTAGAATAGAATGAAAAAAAGAGGTTTATACCAAATAGACAAATCAGAAAAAACATTTAAAGAATTTACTTTATCAGTTTTGACTGAAGATAAGGCGGGACTACTTAATCATATAACTATAATTTTTAATAGAAGAAATTTGAACATAGATAGTTTAAATGTTTCAACAACTGAAATAAAGGGTGTAAGTAGATTTACAATTGTTGTAAAAGCAACTTTTGAATCAGTTAACAAAGTTCTAAAACAAATAAGAAAACTAGTTGATGTATTAGGTGCATTTTTATATGAAGAAGATCAAATTTATTATCAGGAAATTGCATTATATAAATTGTCTACAAAAATATTTCTTGAAGGAGAAAAAGTTGAAAATATTGTAAGATCCTTTGGAGGAAAAATCCTAGTAATAGAAGAGAAACATACAATCATTATTAAAACAGGTCACAAAAAAGAAACCCAAAAACTATATAATGCACTTGAAAAGTTTGGCGGTATTTTAGAATTTGTAAGATCTGGAAGAGTAGCAGTATCAAAGTCAACAAGGAAAACAAAAAGTTTTTTAGATGAATTAGAAAAAATAAAATCGAATAAACTTAATATTAAAAAATAAAACTATGGCAAAAATTAATTTTGGAGGTACAATAGAGGAAGTAGTAACAAGAAAAGAGTTTCCATTAGAAAAAGCAAAAATGGAATTAAAAAAAGAAGTAATTGCAGTTATAGGATATGGTATTCAAGGTCCTGGACAATCCTTAAATTTAAAGGACAATGGATTCAATGTAATTATTGGTCAGAGAAAAAACTCAAAATCTTGGAATAAGGCAATAAAAGATGGATGGATTGAAGGAAAAACTTTATTTGAAATTGAAGAAGCATGTGAAAAAGGAACAATAATTCAGTTTCTGCTTTCTGATGCAGGACAAATACAGATATGGCCTAAAATAATTAAATATTTAACCTATGGAAAAACGTTATATTTTTCTCATGGTTTTGGCATAACATTTAGTGAACAAACTGGAATAATTCCACCAAAAAATATTGATGTAATTCTGGTTGCACCAAAAGGTTCTGGAACTAGTCTTAGAAGATTATTTGTTGAAGGAAAAGGTCTAAATTCTAGTTTTGCTATACATCAAAATATAAGTGGAAAAGCAAGATCCAAGGCAATAGCCCTTGGAATTGGAGTGGGTTCGGGATATTTATTTGAAACAACATTTAAAAAAGAAGTATATAGTGATTTGACTGGTGAAAGAGGAACATTAATGGGTGCCATTCAAGGACTTTTTGCTGCCCAATATGATATACTAAGAAAAAAAGGCCACTCCCCTTCTGAAGCATTTAATGAAACCGTTGAAGAAGCAACTCAATCTTTGTATCCACTAGTTGCTGAAAATGGAATGGATTGGATGTATGCTAATTGTTCTACAACTGCCCAAAGAGGTGCATTAGATTGGTGGAAAAAGTTTAGAAATGCTGTTTATCCAGTTTTTAAAGAACTTTATGATTCAGTAGAAAGTGGAAAAGAAACAAGAATTACGATTGAAGCAAATCAAAAAGAAGATTATAGAACAAATTTAGAAAAAGAATTAAAAGAAATGAGAGAATCTGAATTATGGCAAACTGGATCAGAAGTTAGAAAATTAAGACCATAATGATATAATTACCATAGAAATCTAATTATATGAATTTAAATGATTATGATTATAGATACCAGAGTTCTATAATAGCTTCATATCCTCTTAAAAATAGAGATTTTTCAAAACTTTTGATATACAAAAATAGAAGAATTGTTGATTCAAAATTTAAAAAGTTAACAAAATATTTACCTGGTGATACTATTTTATTTTTTAATGACACAAAAGTTGTAAAAGCTAGAATTTTTTTAAAAAAAAATTCAGGAACTAAAATAGAATTACTTTTAATAAAAGCTATTTTAAATAGGTCTTACCCAAATTATCAAACAAAATATATAAATAATATTGTTTACGAATGTTTGATCGGAAATAATAAAAAATGGAAAATCAGTGATGAAATTAACATAACAAAAAAAAGAATCAAAATAAGGATTATAAAAATTGATAACAATAAAGTTTTATTTTCTTGGAATAAAAACATAAAATGGAATGAAATTATAAACCTGATAGGATTAACTCCTATTCCCCCTTATTTGAAAAGAAAAAGTGAAGAAATTGATGAAAAATCCTATCAAACAATTTATTCAAAAAACGAAGGAGCTGTTGCTGCTCCAACCGCTGGATTACATTTTACAAAAAACACATTCAAAAACATTAATAAAATGAAAATTAATAAAGATTATTTTACTTTACATGTAGGAATAGGAACATTTAAACCTATACAAAACAAAAATATTATTAAGCATAATATGCATAGTGAAGATGTAATTTTTACAAAGAAAAATTTGTATAACATTTTATCCCATAAAAATATAACTGCAGTAGGAACAACATCTCTAAGAATACTAGAATCTATTTACTGGTTTGGAGTTCAATTACATAATAACAAAAAGAATGTGAAATTCAATATAAATAGTTTGGAATCATACAAAAAATATAAATATGTTCCCAATAAAGAAGAAAGCATAAAAAAAGTAATAGATTATATGAACATTAAAAAACTTGATGAAATTGAAGGAAAAACAAGCATTTTTATTTTTCCTGGTTATAAGTTCATGATATGTGACCAACTAATAACAAATTTTCATTTACCTAAATCAACATTAATTTTGTTAATTGCTTCATTTATAGGTGATGATTGGAAAAAGGTTTACAAATTTGCACTTAACAATAATTATAGATTTTTTAGTTATGGAGACTCATCTCTTCTATTTAAAAAACAATAACCTTCATTAAAGTATTTAATTTTGAAAATGAGTTTAAGAATTATAATATTATTTCTGCTAATAAGCTTAAGTTGTTCCAAAAAGAATGAAGATTCATTAGATGAAATAAAAATATTGGTAGATAATGGAAATTACGAGACAGCAAAAAATAAATTGCTTGTTATTACTCAAACAAATAAAAAAAGCAGCAAAGCTTACAATCTATTAGGGGTTTGTTTTTTTGAGTTGAAAGAATTAACAGATGCAGAAAGTAATTTTACAAATGCAATAAAAATTGAACAAAATTATAAATATTACTACAATAGAGGAAATGTCAGAATAGAATTGAATGAACTAGATAATGCTCTAAAAGATTATAATAAAGCAATATCTATTAATGATAAAAAAGGAGATATATACAATAATAGAGGAAATTTATTTTATAGAATGAAAAAATATAATATGGCTATAAAAGATTTTATCAAATTATCAGAACTTCAACCAGATAATGAAAAAGCATACTTATATATTGCTAAATCTCAGTTTTTAGTTGATAATTTTCAAAAAGCAATAAAAAACTTAAAAAAAGCAGTAGAAATTAATTCCGAATATTCTGAAGCTTTCTTTTGGTTAGGGTTGGCACATCATCAAATCAATCTTAAAGAAGAAGGCTGTTTAATATTGATAAAAGCTAAGAATTTAGGTCACCCATATGCAAAAGATGCTATAAAAGTAAATTGTGATACATAATAATGATTGAGATAGGAAAGGATATTAATAAATCAATATTTCATTTGAAAAATAATGAAATTGTTGTATTACCAACTGAAACAGTTTATGGAATGGGAGCAAATGCATTAAATAAAAAATCGATTGTAAAAATTTACAAAATAAAAAAACGGCCATTTTATGATCCCTTAATATGTCATACAAACTCAATTAATAAAATAAAAAAATATGTATCTAAAATACCTCTAAAAGCTAAAATACTTGGGGAAAAATTTTGGCCTGGACCATTAACAATTTTGTTTGATAAAAACAAAAATATTCCTGATATTGTCACTTCGAATTTAAAAAGGGTTGCATTTAGGATACCTAATAATAAATTAACGTTAAAAGTTTTAGAAAATTTAGATTTTCCAATTGCAGCCCCAAGCGCCAACCCATTTGGATATATTTCCCCTACTTCACCTGAACATATAATGAAAAAATTTAAAACTGATATTGCTTATATACTTGATGACGGTGATTGTAATATAGGTATTGAATCAACAATTATTGGATTTGAAAATAATAAAACAATTATATATAGAGTAGGAGGAATTAGCATAGAAAGAATAGAAAAGGTAATTGGAAAGGTTCATTTTTTTCAAAAAAACATAGCTTTTCCTAATAGCCCTGGAATGTTAAAAAATCATTATTCACCGGAAAAAAAAATGATTATTGGAGAAATTGAATTGTTAATAAAAAAATACAAAAATAAAAAAATGGGGATTTTATCTTTTAATAAGTATTTTGATGGTGTTTCTAAAAAGAATCAAATTATCCTTTCTAAAAAAAAAAGTTTAATTGAAGCATCAAGAAATTTTTACAAATCTCTTCATATTCTTGACAACATGAATATTGATGTGATCCTTTCATCATTTATTCCAAATGAAGGGATTGGAAAAAGTATTAATGATAGAATAATAAAAGCTTCAGAAAAATATGAAATATAAGACCATCAATAACATAAATTTTAAAAATAAAAAGGCTTTGATTAGAGTTGATTATAATGTGCCTTTAGGATCTGATTTAGAAGTATTGGATGATACTAGAGTAAAATCTTCCGTACCTACAATAAATAAAATAATTAATGATGGAGGTTCTTGTGTTTTAATGAGTCATATGGGCAGACCTAAAGGGAAAAAAGAAATCAAATTTTCATTAATAAAAATTAAATCATTACTGGAAAATCTTTTGTCAAAAAAAATTATTTTTTGTGATGATTGTATAAGTAATAAAACTGTAGAAAAATGTGATAAATCCAAACCTGGTGACGTCATTCTTTTGGAAAATGTTAGATTTTATAAAGAAGAAAAATTAGGAGATAAAAACTATTCGAAAAGATTATCTAGATTAGGCGATGTCTATGTAAATGATGCTTTTGGAACTGCTCATAGAAATCACGCATCAAACAGTGTAATTTCTAAATTCTTTTCTGAAAAATGTATTGGTTATTTAATAGAAAAGGAAATTGTTAATATAAATAAAATATTTTTGAGCAAATTAAACCCTTTTACAGCAATATTGGGTGGATCAAAAGTTTCAGATAAAATTGAACTTATAGAAAAACTAATGAATTATGTAGATAATATAATTATAGGAGGAGCAATGAGTAATACATTCATTAAAGCAAAAGGTGGAAATATAGGAAATTCAATTTACGAAAATGACAAATTGGAAGTAGCTAAACAACTGATTGATAAAAGTATTAAAAATAAAGTTAAACTTTATTTACCTGAAGATTGCTTAGCATCAAAAAGCATTAAAAATAGATCAGATACAGTTATTGTTAATTCAGGAAAAATAGAAAATAAATGGATTAATGTTGATTTAGGACCTAAATCAATTAAAAAATTTCATGAAATCATAATGGAGTCAGATATGATTATTTGGAATGGCCCCTTGGGTATATACGAAATTAGTAAATTTTCAAAAGGAACAAATAGCATAGCTCATTCCATTAGCAATTCAACAAAAAATGGAGCATATAGTTTAGTCGGGGGTGGAGATTCAATATCGATTATTAATAAAGAAAAGTTAAATCAAAATATTTCATTTATCTCTACTGGAGGTGGAGCAATGTTAGATTATATAATCAATAAAGATCTTATTGCAATCAACGATATTATATAAATAACATTTTAAAATATGATTTATATATATAATAAATACAATATTTTACAAAAATATTATAAATTTGCTCCATTATTTTAAATAATACCTCAACTAAACAGTCATTTATACGTTATAAGGGTTAACTGTTAATCAATCTGTTTCACTTTATGAATTATAAATCAATTATCGTTTTAATTCTTTTATTAATAAATTTAAATCTCTATTCTCAAAAAAAAATTGAGTTTGACTATTCAGCTTCTGCGCTTGATGAGTCTGTTCTCGAAGAAGAATCATACATAAAATCCCATTATCTTGGGAATAAAATTGCAAGAAAAGTGAAACTTCTAGATTTAGCATATAAATGGATCGATCCACCTACACCAACAAGAATTTCTGCTGTAATTAAAATAGAAAAGCAACCTATTTATTTTGCTCTTCAAAAAATAATTTCTGCAAAATTTTACAAGAAAAAAATCAAAGAAGAAGGCATATCAAAAGAAGATGCAATTAAAGAATTAGGAGAAATAATTGATATTGGTTTAATGATTAGATATCAGGAAACTGATGAATTAGAAAAACTACTAAGATCCGCAAATGCTTCAAGTGTGATCGATATTTTTAATAACAAAGTAGTTATCAAATATTATTAAGTTATTTAGGTAAATATTTATACATTATCATTCCTATTGATATAAATATAAAATTAGGTATCCAAACTGCTAAAAGAGGATCTAGGGAACCATTTTCTGCAAAAGCCCTAGACATCACGAATAAAATAATAAAACTAAAAGCAAAAAGGAAACCTAGTGAAATTAATATTCCTGTTCCTTGTCTTGATTTTCTTGAGGAAACTATTACTCCAATCAAAATTAAGATGATTATCGTAAATGGTTGAGTATATCTAATAAACTTTTCTATTTTATAAATAACTATATCATCAGATCCTCTCATTTCAAGTAAATCAATATAATCATTTAACTCATTTAAAGTAAGTGTTTCATGAAGCTTATAATTATTATCAAAATCTTGAGGACTTATTAATAAAGCAGTATCTAATGCTAATCCAGTATTTATTGTTTCACTACCATCAATATTTAGAGATCTTAATTGCCATGCTTTTATTTTCCACAGGTTTTTTTCTATATCCCAAACTATTTGTCTACCAATTAATCGTTCTTTAAGCATATTATTTTCAAATTTTTCAAGTGAAACATTGTAGCCAATATCTAAACGATTATCATATCTTTCAATATAAAAATAAGTCTCTTCACCTATTTTAAAATGTATATTTCTATCAGAAAAATAATAGGGACTTTTGATATATAAAACTTCAAAATCAACTCGACTTTTATTAGCTTCAGGTAAAACCCAACCATTTAATAGAAAACTCATTAAAGCTATTATACACCCGCCATACAAAAATGGAACCATTAAACGCTTCAAGCTAATTCCTGCTGAGAGAAAGGCAATAATCTCACTCCTCATTGCAAGATTAGCAGTCACATAAACAGTTGCAACAAAAGCAGTTATTGGTGTAATCAAACTTGCAACAAAAGGAATAAAACTATAATAATAAGCCATAATCTGATCAAAACTCAAATTGTTCTTTATATACTTGTCATTCTTTTCTGCATAATCTATAAAAACAACTACAAATAATAAAATGATGACTACATACAAAAATGTCAACAAAAATTTTCTTAAAATGTACCAATCAAGTATTTTCAATTTATAAACGTTTAGATACTTTCATAATCATATTTTTTTTCCAAGATGAAAAATTTCCACATTAAATTTTTTTTCTTGATTCACGAGTTAACCATAAATAAAAATTCAAATTATGAATGCTTGCAATTTGTGACCCTAAAATCTCATTATTAATAATAAGATGTCTTAGATAAGCTTTAGAATAATTTTCATTTATACAGTCTTTAAGTTGATTATCTATTGGAGAAAAATCTTTTTTCCATTTTTCATTTTTTATATTAATGATTCCATTTGAAGTAAAAAGCATCCCGTTTCTTCCATTTCTAGTAGGTATAACACAGTCAAACATATCACATCCCAACGATATCGATTCTAAAATGTTTTCAGGAGTACCAACTCCCATCAAATATCGTGGCTTCTCTTTTGGAAGAATACTGCAAACTAAATCAGTAAAATAGTACATTTTATCAACTGGTTCACCAACTGATAATCCACCTATTGCATTTCCTGGTAAATCACAATTGGCAATATATTCGGCAGATTGTTTCCTTAAATCATCAAAAAAAGCACCTTGAACTATTGGGAAAAGAAATCTATCATGATCATACGAGTCTTTATATCTATTATTTCTTTTAATAGATCTATCTAACCAAGAATGTGTTAAACTTAATGATTCTTTTGCATATGAAAAACTACAATTGTATGGTAAACATTCATCAAGTACCATATTAATATCAGAACCAATACCATGTTGAATATCAATTAAGCTTTCAGGAGTAAATTCATGAAGAGATCCATCAATATGAGATTTAAATGTTACTCCTTTTCTTGAAATTTTTCTATTTGATGATAACGAATAAATTTGATAGCCACCCGAATCTGTCAAAATAGGTTTGTCCCAATTAATGAATTTATGAATTCCGTTAGCAGATTTTATAATATCTATGCCTGGCCTTAAAAAGAGATGATAAGAATTTGAAAGGATTATTTGAGCTCCAATTTCTTTATCAAGTTCTCTTTGATTAATTCCCTTTACAGAACCTAAAGTTCCTACAGGCATAAAAACAGGAGTATCAATCAGTCCTCTACTTGTTTTAATTTGTCCTACTCTAGCATTAGATTTGCTAGATTGATGTAATAACTTAAAAAACGTCATTTTAATTTTATATAAATATTGTTCAATATTATATTCTTAAATGGATTATAAAAAAAAATTTTCCAAAAAAGCTCTTAAAGATTTTAAATTGATTGATAAAGCTATACAAGATAATGATCAAAATGCTTATTCAGAAATCTTAATTAGTTATAAGAATTCAATTTACTATACTATATTAAAAATGATTAGAAATCCTGATGATGCTGAAGATTTAACAATAGAAGCGTTTTCTAAAGCATTTAAAAATCTGGATAAATTTAAAAAAGAATTCACTTTTTCTACATGGCTATTCCGTATTGCAACCAATAATACTATTGATTTTATAAGAAAAAAAAAGTTGGCAACCACAAGTATTCATACTTCATTTAAAGATGAAGGAGGAAAAAATATTGAACTAGATATAAAAGATTCAAATCTTAATCCAAATCAATTAACTATTAAAAAAGAAAAAATAATACTTGTAAGAAAATTTGTAGACAAACTGCCAGAAAAATATCAAAAATTAGTTAAGCTAAGATATTTTAAAGAATTATCTTATAAAGAAATCTCAGATAAAACTAATTCACCTTTAGGAACTATAAAAGCACAGCTCTTCAGAGCAAGAGATTTATTGTTTCAAATCATGAAGGATAAACAATCAGAAATTTGATTGAATTGAACTCGCATAAATTAATTTTTAAATATTTTAATGAAATTGATAATAATCAAAAAGAAAAAATTATTCAGTTAAAAAATTTATATGAATATTGGAATCAAAAAGTAAATTTAATTTCCAGGAAAGACATGAATAACTTTTATCTTAGACATGTATTACATTCCTTAAGTATAAAAAAAATATCTTTAATTAATAGCAGCAAATTCAAGATTATGGATGTTGGATCTGGAGGAGGATTTCCTGGTGTTCCTTTAGCTATACTATATCCAAAAAATATTTTCTACTTATTGGATTCAAAATCAAAAAAAATAAGAATAATTAAAGAAATAGCTAAAGAGTTAAATATTGAAAATATTACTACAATAAATAAAAGAATTGAAGAGGAATATAAACTTGTAAATTTTGTGGTTTGTAGAGGCCTAAGTAGTTTAAAAAAAATATACTCATGGACAAATAAAAATATAATAAAAAATAAAAATAATGGCTTAATATGTTTAAAAGGAGGAGACTTAAAAAAAGAACTAGAGTCTTTAAGCAAAAATTATTTTATTTATGAATTAAATAAATATTTTCTAGAAGATTTTTTTGAAAAAAAAAAAATTATTTACATACCTATTAATAATAGCAGATAGATTTTCTATTTTTAACAAAAATTATTTTCATTAATGTATTTAACATTTGATACTGAAACCACAGGATTACCAAAAAATTATACTGCGCCAGTTTCTGATTCTGATAACTGGCCTAGAATGGTACAAATTGCATGGCAAGTAAATGATAAAGTAGGAAATCTTATTTCTTCAGAATGCTTTATTATCAAGCCTAATAATTTTACTATTCCATATAATTCTCAAAAGATTCATGGGATATCAACAGAAAAAGCAATAGAAGAAGGGAAAAAATTAGAAAAAATTTTAAAACAATTTAACCAAGAGTTAGAAAACAACAAATATATAATAGGTCATAATATAAATTTTGATATTAATATCCTTGGAGCTGAGTTTTTCAGATGCAATATTGAAACAGATATTCTAGAAAAAAAATCTATAGATACAGGATTAATATCTAAAGATTTTTGCCAATTAAAAGGTGGTTTAGGCGGAAAATTTAAGATGCCTAAATTAACAGAACTTCATAAAATACTTTTTGAAAATGATTTCTCTGATGCTCATGATGCTTCTGCAGATGTAAACGCAACAGCAAAATGTTTTTTTGAATTGTTAAAAAGGAAAATATACAAAACAGAAGATTCAGATGCTGAAAAGATAAATTATGTTTCAGTGAAATTAAAAGAATCAAACTTTGATAAGAAAGAAAAAAAAATTTCATTAAATGAGAAAAAAGATTCTAAAATATCAATATCCGAACCTTTTGTTCACCTCCATAATCATTCTCACTACTCTATACTTCAAGCTACCTCTAGCATCGAAAATATAATAAAAAAGGCTATCAAAGATAAGATGCCTGCTGTAGCAATTACAGATCTAGGAAATATGTTTGGTGCTTTTAAATTTGTAAAAGAAGCAAAAATTAATAAAATAAAACCTATCGTTGGTTGTGAGTTTTTTCTATCAGAAGATAGAAAAAAAACAAAATTCACAAGAGATAACCCAGATAAAAGAACTAATCAGATTCTTCTAGCAAAAAATAAAGAAGGGTATAAAAATTTAACAAAGCTTTCTTCTTTAGGATATACAGAGGGGCTATATGGATTATTTCCTAGAATAGATAAAGAACTTATAAAAAAGTTAAGTGATAATTTAAATGCTATTTCAGGAGGATTAAATGGAAT
>CAZYIL010000025.1:0-8830 GCA_964646945.1 uncultured Marinoscillum sp.
ATTTGAATGTAGAAGTAATAATTCTGGTTTGAGAAGTATTATCTATTGAGTTTATAATATCATCAAGAGATTCTTGAGCACTTGATTTTATTGAAAGAAAACAAATTAAACAAATTGTAAAAAAAAATTTCATATATTAGATTTATTATAATTTAATAATTAATAGTTTATTATGGAAATTTCAATGTCATATATAGATGATGAAAAATTTCAAGTTAAAAATGCATCTGGAAACAAACTTATCATTGACATGTATTCTCAAGAAAAGAAAAAAAATCTTTCCCCTATGGAATTGCTTTTATCAGCTGTAGCTTCATGTGCTGCAGTAGAAATAGTATCAATGATTAGAAAAAGAAGAAGAGATTTTCAAGACATAAAAGCTCAAGTCTCAGGTACAAGAGCTGAAAATCATCCTAAATTTTTCAAATCAATAACTATTCATTATTTGATTTATTCACTTGATTTGACAGATGATGAAGCAGAAAGATTCATCTCATTGTCACTTGAAAAATATTGTTCTGTAGGTTCTACTATCAATGAAAAAACGAATATTATTCATTCTTTTGAAATAAAAAGATGATTTATAATAATTTTTTAAGGTTTTCCAATTTTATTGAGGCATCCTCTTTTTTCTTTTTTTCAATATCAACAACATTTTTTGGTGCATTATCAACAAAATTTTTATTTGAAAGTTTTTGATTGATAGATTTTAAGAACCCTTCGAGGTATTGAATTTGTTGTAGTGTATTCTCTTTGGAGTCCTCAGATTTTTGAACAGAAAGTGAGATGGTATCTTTACCAGATATCAGAGATGGGTATTCTTTTGGTATCTTTATTACTTCTTTAAGATCTTTCGTTTTAGAGAGTTTATAAATTAATGTTTTATAAGTTTCATAATCAAATCCAGACTTATTATTTACTAGTATTTGCACTATATCTATCTGCTTAACATTATTATCAGATTTAAGTTTTCTTAGGCCGGTAACTATCTCAAAAACTTTTTTGAATTCTTCATTTAAGTTTTTGTTGAAGTTTCCTATCTCAGGATATTTTGAGATCATAATGTAGTCTCTCTTATTATCAATTTGATTCCACAACTCTTCTGTGATAAATGGCATGAAAGGGTGGAGAGCCTTTAATATTTTTTCTAAAATATTTATGGTCTTATCATAAGTGTTTTTACTAATTTCTTTATCCTTAATAATCTCAAGATACCAGCTGCAAAAGTCATCCCGTATAAAAGAGTAGAGGGAAAGTAGCGCATCAGATATCCTGTATTTTGAGAAGTGATCATCAATTTTGCTCAGGACCTCATTATATCTTGAATTTATCCATTTTATAGCAATAGAATGATCTTTGCCCTTATCAGAAACTTCTAAGGTTTGAATTAATCTAAATGCATTCCATAACTTATTAGAGAAGTTTCTTCCTTGTTCACACAACTTCTCATCAAATAATAGATCATTACCTGCTGGAGCACTGAATAACATACCAGATCTTACACCATCAGCACCATATTTTTTCATTAGCTCAATAGGGTCAGGAGAATTTCCAAGAGACTTAGACATTTTTCTTCTTTGTTTATCTCTTACTATACCTGTGAAATACACATTTTTAAATGGCATGTCACCTCTATACTCATAACCGGATACAATCATCCTTGCAACCCAAAAAAATATGATTTCTGGAGCAGTTACCAGATCGGTAGTAGGGTAGTAGTATTTAATTTCTTTATTATCAGGAAAATTTATACCATCAAATACTGTTATAGGCCATAGCCAACTTGAAAACCAAGTGTCTAAAACATCCTCATCTTGCTTTAGGGTTTCTTAATTAATTGAAGGATTAATATTTTTTGCTTTTTTAAGTGCTTCTTCCCTTGATTTTTCTACTACAAATTCTCCAGAAGGAAGATAATAGGCTGGAATCTGGTGACCCCACCACAATTGTCTTGATATACACCAATCATTGATGTTTTCCATCCATGCTTTGTACATATTTTTAAATTTTTTAGGATAAAAACTAATATTGTCATTCATGACATTCTCAAGTGCAGGTTTTTTAATTTTATTCATACTTAAGAACCATTGTGTAGATATTTTTGGTTCTACTACAACATCCGTTCTTTCTGAGAATCCGATTTTATTCTTATATTGTTCTATCTTATTCAATTGCCCAGCTTTTTCAAGATCTTTAACGATAAGTTTTCTTACCTCAAACCTTTCTTTTCCTACATATAAAATCCCATTTTTATTTATTTTTCCTTCATTATCAAAAATATCTATGGAACTAAGATTATGTTTTTGTCCTAGTTTGTAATCATTTTCATCATGTGAGGGTGTGACTTTAAGACAGCCTGTACCAAACTCCATGTCTACGTATTCATCTTGGATTATAGGCACTTCCCTTTTAACAAGGGGGATTATTGCACTTTTCCCTTTTAAATGTTTAAATCTTTCATCATTTGGATTTACACATACAGCAGTGTCTCCAAGTAATGTTTCTGGTCTTGTAGTAGCAATTGTAAGATGATCTTTTGAATCTTTAATTTTGTAATTAATATAAAACAATTGAGAATCTATTTCTTTATAGATTACCTCATCATCTGCAAGAGCTGTTTTTCCTTTGGGATCCCAGTTAACCATTCTAATACCTCTATAAATGTGTCCTTTATCATATAAGTCAACAAAAACTTTGATGACAGATTGAGATAGATTTTCATCCATCGTAAATTTTGTTCTTGACCAGTCACATGAGGCCCCTAATTTTTTTAATTGGTCAAGAATAATACCTCCATATTTTTCTTTCCAATCCCATGCATGTTTTAGAAATGATTCTCTTGATATAGACTTTTTATCTATACCTTTTTTATGTAGCATTTCCACAACTTTAGCTTCAGTTGCTATAGAAGCGTGATCGGTTCCAGGCACCCAGCAAGCTTCTTTTCCTTTCATTCTTGCTCTTCTTGTTAGAATATCTTGTATGGTGTTGTTTAACATATGTCCCATATGGAGTACTCCAGTTACATTGGGTGGAGGAATCACTATAGTAAAGGGCTTTTTATTAGGGTTGGGTATTGATTTAAAGCAATCATCTTTAAGCCATTTGCTATACCACTTATCTTCTATATTTTGGGGATTATATTTTGAATCCAATGACATAACTTAAAAGTAACAAGACTATACTGCTATTTTTAGCATTGCATCAATAAATTTATCAATATCTTCCATTGTTGAATAAAGATTTGGAGAAACTCTAATACCGTGAATTCCCCTATCATCATCTATAGGCACGGTAAAAATATTAAATTCATCAAAAAGTCTTTCAGCTAAACCTGATGGAGAAACTCCTTTTACACCAACATTTGCAATACCAAATGACTGACCTTGATCCAATGGTGTGTTTATAATTATATTTTTGTGATCTTTAAGATTATCTGCCCACCTCATTTGAAGGGTTTTAAGTCTTTGAGACTTATTTTTTTTTCCAATTTTTAAAGTAAAATCTATGGCTGGGATAATTCCATTTTGGTCTGAACATGGTCTTGTCCCTAAATGTTCCAGTTTCATGATGTTGCTATCTTCATACTGCGTATCTCCATACAAAGGCCAAAGTCTATCTATCTTATCTTTTTTTACATATAGTAATCCATTTCCTAGAGGCGCTCCAAGCCACTTATGGAGACTGGAAGCATAATAGTCACATCCTATATCTGAAATATCCATGTCTACATGGGAAAAAGAATGTGCGCCATCAACAATAGTTTCTATTCCCAAATTCCTAGCTCTTTCGCAAACTTCTTTGACAGGAAAAACCTGACCATTTAAAAATACCATGTGTGAGATTAAAATAACTTTTGTCTTAGAATTTATAGCGTTAAGTATTTTGTTAACAATTTCTTCTTGGCTTTCAGGATGAATGGGTACATCTACAATTCTAATTTTCGTTCCATATCTTTTTTCTCTCATATCTAAGGCTTGGATTATATTCGGATATTCTAAATTCGTTCTAAGAATCTCCTCGTTTTTATCAAGCTTTATTCCTTGAATAATAATGTTCATAGATTCGGTGGTATTTCTTGTTAAGCAAATTTCTTCATTACTGACGTTGGAATATTCAGCTAGTTTTAATCTTACTTTTTCTCGCATTTCAGTCTGTCTTGTTCTCATGTAGAAGGATGGAGACTCGTTGATCTCATTAACAAAATTTGTCCAGTACTTTTTAACACTTTCAGGTGAAGGGCTGAAATAACCAGATTCTAAGTTTATGAAATTTTGATTTTGGTGATACAATTTGGCAATAGAATTCCAATATTTTTCATCTCTTTTTTTTACCTCAAAATTAAAAGTTGATGCTTTAGAATAATTCATAGAGAAAAGAGGAAACAAACTTCCAGCTGCTAGTGAATTATGAATAAATTTTCTTCTAGATAAAGACATGTATACAATATAATAAAAAAGGCTAACAAATTGTTAGCCTTTTTATCTATAAAGAGTTAAATAATATTATGGCTCTGCAACCGGTAAAGGTGCAGGAGCGTACCATCCTGTTTGTGCCTTTGGAATTGAAGAACCAAAATGTGCATTGATTGCATCAATCCACTTATTTGCAAGTTGTACATATCCTCTTTTATTAGGATGTACTGCATCGACTGACCACATTCCTGTTGGAGGAATAAAATCATAGGTTACAACAACGCCGTTATCTGACCATGGAGATGACGCTGCCATAGCAGCATATGCCCCATCAAATTCAGCTATAGCCACTCTATTAAATACTCCAGCTACATTTAGAGGTACAGCAGCATTTGCGGCAGCAACTTTAGCTTTAATTCCAGCATTTAATGTTGCTCTTTCAGTTTCAAATTCTAATAGCTCAGCACCTGTTAATATGTATTGATCATCCATAGGCCAACTTACACCAATCACTGTTGATGGATAGGGACCAGCTGTTCCAATTACAGGTTGTGCTGAAAGTAAAGGTTTATCATTTGCTGTAGCCATTCTAGCAAATGCAAAAGGTGCTAATTGCTCTATAGCATCAGGTATACCGTTCATATTTAAATCATCTGGTGGAATTACAGCTGGAACTAAAGCTGTCCATACTGGTAATAAATTAGTTAAACTTGAATCATTAATCACAAGAGCATTAGCGCCTGCAGCAAATACCAATTGTCTTGCAGCAGCTTCTGCTGTAGTTAAAAGACCTGCTCCTGCAGCTACAGTAAGTATGGTATTGAAGCTTGCAAATCCTGCGTTAGCAGCTGTTGCACTAGCAGCATCCATTGGAACTGGATTATACGGTACCAAGTTAAAAAACGGTAGAGCCAAAACATCTGGCACAGTACCTACAATTCCTTTCCATATTGGATTGCCTCCAACCATAGCATTAATACCACTTTCAAAATATGCAGTAAGGACAGCACCACTTGGCTTTGGCACTTGAGCGATATCTCCTCCTCTTGCTGCATATGCAAAAAAGTCAGAATGTCCTAGCCATGCCATAAAAAATGAAGGGGCTGTGCCCATCATTTGAGCTAAGGGGCTTGCAACACCGCAATCTGCACAAAATCTAGCAAAGTACGAATTATAAACTGGATTAGCAGCTAGAGCCGGTCCTCCAGAAGCTCCACTTAAAAACATTCCCATGACTGAATTGCCAAAAGAAAAATTGTTTAAAGCAGTCTTATCACCTGTATAAGGGGTTGCAATAGATGATGCATCTCCAGGTTTATAATAAACACCAGTTTCTCCTGTTGCTGCGCTTGTACCAAGGTACACTCTACCTAGATCATCAAGCATAGTTTCAGGAGTTCCAGTAGCTCCATCAGGGCCTGGACCAGAATAACCATTTTCAGAATTAATATCTGGTTGGTTAAAAGTGTATGTGGCCTGGTCATCTGCACTTCTTGTATAATTTATCTGGTTTGCAACAATTTTCGCTAGAGAATTATTCTGTCCATCAGTATACAGTGCTCCGTTCATGAATCCAGCAGTATAACTGCCTCCAATTGCAGAAAATTTTGTAAAATCTGCGCCTCCTGCACTTCCGCTAGGAGTACTAGGAGCTACCGCAACTGGATCGAGTAACATGATAGTATCTTGTTCACACGACCAAGCGATAAATGAAAATATCGCCATAAATGTTATTTGTTTTATTGTTTTCATTTTCATCGTATTTATTAGTTTAAGAATTCATCAAATGTTAGAGTCAAGTACCATAGTTTACCTACATATGGACCTCCAGCTCTTGTCCTATAGTCTCCACTACCAATTCCTATATTATTACCACCTAGTTTTAAAATTGTTTTAAGGCTTTCAACTTTATAACTTACTTGTGCGTCAAGCGCAGAGTATTTTGGTACTGTCCAATCAGCTGAAAAAGTACTTTCATATACGAAAGCACTTGCAGTTCTAAAACTAGCAGAGAATCCTAAATTTTTAAGTAACGCTCTGTTAGAAAATGTAAATCCATACATGTTTTTTGGTGTATTGAAATATGCTAGAAAATTACTTCCTTCTGTAGCGTAATCTACTTTATAGTCTATGTAAGAATAATTTCCAGCTAACACAAAGTTTTCAGGTAAATTCCAGGTAAGACCTACACCAATTCCCCATGACTTAACCAAATCCTGAGCATTGCTATGAAGAGAATAAGCCTGTCCAGATTTAACAGTCTGACCTTTATGTGTAGTAGATACCTTTGATACCACTGCTTTACCAGATAAGAAGTCTTGATAGTTTGTGTTATAATAGTTTACGTCTGCCATAAAATTATCACCTATCAGACCTTTATACCCAATTTCATAAGCACTAAGTCTTTCTGGTTTTACATAGTCTACATCAGCAGTTTCTAAAACACTAGCAGTTCCTCCAATTGGAGTACCTGAGATTGAATCAAGAACACCTCCTGATTGTAGGAAGGCTTGATATGAATTAACAGTCCAAGCTCCACCTTCCATCACACCATATCTCTCAGCGTTATCTTTAGCTGTTCCAAGAATGATTCCATTACTAGATGGAAAATAAATATATTGAGCCTGCGTGTCAGGATTTCTAAATCCAGTTTGATAAGAAATTCTAATATGACTATTCTTAGCAAACTTATACACTAGAGCTACTCTTGGAGTGACTCTACCTTTGAAGTTTTCATTTTTATCATAACGAACTGAACCGGTGAACATTACATCTTCCATCAACTCTTTTCTTATCTGTGCAAACGCACCATATTCACTAATTGATATTCTACTGTTCTTACCCGTATTTTCAGGATCTTCGTTGAAGATTGTTCCTTCAGTAAATATAGAGTAGTTTCTAAAGCTAGCCCCTATCAAAAGCCAATCAGCTGGGTTAACGTTTACATCAAAATGAGTCAATTTAGAGTTGTCAAAGAATCCAGCACCAGGAACAGCTCCTTGAAACTTATCTTTTATTACCGCATCCCTTACAGTGTTAAAGGCATCAGATCCATTTGCAGGAATTCCTGCATTTGCTTGTGCTCTTGATGCTTGATGTGCAGCTGAAGCATTTCCAGCAGGTACACCTGGTACATATCCTTGCATGGCAACAACATAAGTTTGTAAGTAAGTAGGTACCCAAGATGCAAGAGAAGGCGAGAATCTTTCATTCATGTAAGCCCCTAATGCACTAAGATTATATGAATCACCAGCATCTGTAGTTGATTGGTATACTTGCATATTTACCTTATCTCCTTTCAGACCAAACTTCATAAACGTTTGACCAAAGTCTCTTAAAGCATATTTTTCTGTCCCTACATAAATGGAGTTTCCTCCACCTTTTCTGTAAAGAAAAGAAGCTTCGGTGTTATCATTAATTCTATAATGCAATGATGCGTCATATTTCATGTTACTTGCATCATAATCTAGAAGAAATTCTTCAGGAAAACCTGTTCTTCTAAGGTCTAATAGACCATAAGAAGCATATTGAGGTCCAGCTAGTGATGCAGGAAAAATTATTTGAGCTTCATCGCCATAAACATTCATTCCATCAAAATTAGGGAGTCCTGTAAAGTTTAATGCTGAATCAGGAAAAGCTCTATGTGTTTTGTAATCATTAGCAGCCCAGTCTTGAGCTTCATCGTATGAAAAGTTTACTTTAATAGCAAATTTATCATTGAATGACTTAGCGTATCTAATGTTATATTTTGAATAGTGATACTGGTTTTCTCCTTGTGCCTCAGAAGAAGTCACTCCCTGAGTAACCTGAACAGATAATCCTTGATATTCAAAAGGACTTTTGCTATTCATCAACATAGTTCCGTTGTAAGCGTTAGGACCATAAAGTGCTGATGAAGAACCAGGAATTAGTTCGACACTTTCTACATCCAAAGGATTAATACCCACAAGATTTCCTGTTGGGAAATTTAAAAGGGGAGCAGAAGTATCCATTCCATCTACAAGTTGTACAAATCTTGTGTTGGCATCTGTTGCAAATCCTCTTGTATTTACAGCGGGAAAGTTCATACTACCTCTACTAACTTTTACACCTTTAATATGTTCAAGTTGGTCAATAAAATCAGCAGTTGCAGTATTTTGGATCGCTAAAAGATCCATTTTTTCAATTGTTACAGGTGCTTCGAGAATACTTTGCGCTACTCTAGAAGCTGAAACTACTATTTCTTTTCCAAGCATAGTAGACTCAAGCATAGTTACTGAGATGTCTGAAGAATTAGAATCTGTTACTTCTACCTCTTCTGCCTCATATCCTACCATTGAAAAAACTAATGTTAATGGCGGTGCCGAATTAACATTCAAACTAAAGTTACCATCTTTATCAGAGATGGTACCAATTACTTTTCCTTTTACAAGAAT
>CAZYIL010000025.1:8840-15553 GCA_964646945.1 uncultured Marinoscillum sp.
CACTTACATTTCCAGAGATTGAAGTTTGCTGAGAATATAATTTGATTGAAAACGAAAAAAACAATACAAATAAAAGGCTGATTAATTTTGATACAAAATTATTCATACTCTTTATAGTTTAGTTTAATTAATAGTCTATCAACTAATTTATATTTTAATATTACTATGTAAAATAATTAAAAAAAATGAGTTTTATTAATTATTGGACTCGTTATTTTTTAGATGATTAATAAGCTTATCACATAATGTGTTTATCTCTTTGGATATATACTCATCACCCGTAGAATTCAAAACACTTTGTCCAATACCTCCTATGCAATCAACATAAAACCTTTTCATATCATTCACCTTCATATCTTTTGTCCACAAATCTATTTTAAGGGTATTCATTTTATTATGATCCCATAGCGCTACACTTATTGATTTAGTTTCAGAAAATTTATTTCCCATGCTATCCTCAGCGTTCCAGGTAATCTTTTCTGGAACCTTATCTTTATCAAGAGTGATTAAAAATTTTATTTGTGATGTTTTCATAAGGTTTTGTTTAATATTAACAATGTTTTTTTCTTGTCTGTTTTAAGTTGTTTTTTTAATTCATTTAAATTAAGGAATCTTTTTTCATCTCTTAGTCTTTTGAAAAAACTTACGATAATCCTTTTGCCATATATTGGTCTAGTAAATTCAAAAATATTTACTTCAATAGTTTTTATTTTCTTATTGATAGTAGGTCTATAACCAATATTTAACATTCCTAAATATATTTTTTTATCCAACAAAATTTTCACTGCATACGCACCTTTTTTAGGAATTATTTTTCGCGATTTATTTAATAGAATGTTTGCAGTAGGAAATTTTATTTTTTTACCTATTCCATCTCCTTTGACTACTTTTCCACTGATCGAAAACTCTCTGCCTAACAATGCATTTGCAGATTCAATCTTGCCACTATTTATATATTTTCTTATTCTAGTAGAACTAACTGATATTTTTTCTATTTCTTTTTTTGATATTGATTCTATAGCAAAATTGAATTTTTTTTCATTTTTTTTCAGATAATCAATGTTTCCTTCTCTTTTATATCCAAAATGATGATTATATCCAACAACAAGATAATTAGTTTTTAGTTTACTGATGAGAATATTTTTTACAAAATCTTCAGCTTTTGTTTTTGAGAAATTTGATGAAAAATCAATTATATATAAATAATCAATTTTTATTTCTTCGAAAATTTTTATTTTTTCTTCTAATGTATTTAGCAATTTAAAATTTTCATTTTTCTTTAATACCTCTCTAGGATGAGGCCAAAAAGTGATAATGATACTTTTCCCATTCTTAATTTTTGCTTTTTTAACTATTGTTTCAAGAATTTTTAAATGACCTAAATGTATTCCGTCAAATGAACCAATGGTTACAATGTTATAATTTGATTTTGGAACCATATTTCCATTGTTTTTAAATATTTTCATATAAATCACTTTTTATTTCTTGAATAGCTTTTTCTATTGACAATGAATCTTTAATACTTATTTTTCCAATTTTTGTTCTTCTCAAATTACTAAGAAATGCTCCTACACCAAGTTTTTTTCCAAAATCTCTTGCTATAGATCTTATATAAGTTCCTTTTGAACAATTTATTACAAAGTTTATTGTTGGCGAATCAATTGATGTAATTTTGAATTTATTAATTTTTATACCTCTAGGTTTTAAAATAATAGTCTTATTTTTCCTTGCTTTTTTATATGCTCTTTCACCATTAATTTTTATTGCAGAAAACTTAGGAGGAATTTGATCTTGCTTACCTAAAAAAGAAACTGCAGTTTTCATTATCATTTCATCGGTTATGTTTTTTATGTTTTTGGTTGAAATAAACTCAGTTTCTAAATCGTGGGAAGGTGTAGTTTTTCCCATAGTAAAAGAACCTTCGTATTCTTTATCGAATTCCTGAAATTCCTGAATTTTTTTTGTGAATTTTCCTGTACATACGATTAAAAGCCCAGAGGCAAGAGGATCTAATGTTCCAGCATGACCTATTTTTTTATATTTAAGAGTTAATCTAATTTTATTTACAACATCAAAAGAAGTCCATCCTAATGGTTTGTCAATTTTTAAAACTAATCCTTCTTGATATTTGGTTATATTTAAGTTCATTAATTATGAATAAGACTTAATTTTTTGTAAAAAAAAATATAACAATTTAATTTAAGGTTCAGAATACAATATAAATATAAATGAAGATAAATATATTGGTTTTACTTATACTAATTTCATCAAAATGTATTTTTTCCCAACATTTTTCAAATGAACATCTGTTAAAAAAATATAAGATAGAATTAGATATTCTAAACAAAATAAATTTGGAGAATTCTTTTGGATTCAGTGAAGGAAAAGTTTCTGAAATATTTTCTCTGGAATTTAATAAAAGAAGTCTCAAAACAAAAATTTCTGATTATAGGTATTTTGTTTCCATTTCTTATGGGTGGAGTTTTAAAAACAATGTAGATCTTGTTGTTGAAAATTATAAGGGTGTAATCATTGATAAAGAAAATGATGATTTGATTTTGGCTACATTTCAATGTGGAAAAGCTAAAGAATTACAGAAGGTAATAGAAATCACTGTACAGAAATTAATTCATTCTATTCAAAATACTATTATAAATGATAAGGAAAAATTTATTGATATTAATGATCATTTTAAAAGAATGGAAATGAATTTGTGGGACTCTTCAAGACCTGATGCTCATGGTCCAGTTAGTGTATATGGTGATCATTGTCATGAAAAGGGAGGTTTAATGTTTAGTTATAGATTTATGTCAATGAATATGTCTGGAAATTTAAATGGGAATGATGTTATTGCTAACGATCAGATTTTTAACCAATATAACTCTTTGGGAAAATCAATGAGTATGAGAATGCATATGATTGGAGCTATGTATGGAATTGCAAATAATATTTCTCTTATGGTAATGTTAGGACATACTTCTAAGTCTATGAATATGTTGACAAAAAAGAATGTGGGTTTTCAAACAAAATCTTCTGGCATTAATGATGTAAAAATTACAGCTCTTTATAGATTTCTCAATAAAAGTAAATATAAAATTCATGCTAATATTGGTTTAAGTATTCCTTCTGGTAGAATTAATTTTAGAGATGATACTCCATCAACTGATAACATGAAACTTCCTTACGTAATGCAGATAGGTTCAGGAACATGGAATGTTATCTTAGGGGCTACATCTCATTTCCAGTTTAATAAATTTTCTTTAGGTTTACAGCCTATATATTTAGCGCATACTGGTAAAAACTCTCAGAATTACCGATTAGGGGACAATTTAAATTTGAATTATTGGGTCGCTTATAAAATTTTAGATTGGATGAGTATAAGTTTTAATCTTCAAAATAAATTTTCTTATAACATAATGGGAAATGATTCAGAATTAATGTCAATAATGGCACCAGCGGCTAATAATTATAACTATGGTTCAAAAATTTCTAATGGAAGTACTGGAATAAATTTTGTAGTTCCTTCTGGTTTTTTTGATGGGTTGAGAATTTCAATTGAATATTTTATTCCATTGTATCAAAATTATGATGGCATTCAGATGGGAATGGATAATAATTTGTATATTGGATTTCAATTCTCACCAGGAGGAGATAATCATCACTAAAAATGAGGGTTTATATAAAATATTTTGTTTACATTTTCGTCGTTTTTGGATGTAGTTCTTCTTTAGAAAAAAAGCTTCATTCCCATAATATGTCTTTGTTGACTGAAATTATTGAAGAACATGATAGTGTAATGAAGAGCATGTCTTTAATCAGTTCTTTAGAAAACCAACTTTTAAAAATAGATACTAAAGATTCTATTATATCTCTATCTATTAAAGCATTGCAAAAATCTCATGAATCCATGATGAATTTTATGAAAAACTTTAGCGATCAATTTCCATATGATTCTTATCCTATGAATAGAGAGTTTGAGAAAAATAATGTTGATTATTATCAAAATGTAAATAAAAAATTGATAATTGAAAAAAAGAAGATTTTATTAGTTGCTAAACAGTTTGATGAAGCTATATTAAAAGCACAGAAATTAATACATTAAATTCTTTTTAACTTTTTGAAAGGTCTTTAATTCAAATTTGATTTAATATTGAATCAACTTCATGGAATTGTAAATTCATTATTTTGCTATTGCAATATTTATAATTAAAATGCCACCATTCATATTCATAAACTTCAAAGTCATATTTTTTCATTGTGTTGATTAGTAGATCTCTGGTTTCTCTCTCTTTTTTTGTACCTCCTTCATATAAAGGGTAAGCTTTTTTTGTAAATTCATCATACCCAGATATCATCTTAATAATTTTATTAGTTTCTATATTATATAGTCCAATGTCAACAGCACACCCTCTATTGTGTACAGATCCTTCTCTTGGATCTGCCACAAACTCTTTAAGTGAATCTGGTGTTGCATCCCAAAACATTTTTGTAATATACCAAGGTCTATAAGCATCATATATTACTATTCCTAAACTATAATTATTTAATTCTTTATGAGCTTTAACAAGCATATTAGCTACTTCTTTAAGCAAAAATGCTTTTGGTTCTTGATAAAAAGGAGTTTGCATAAAATTCCTTGTTGTAGCATATCTAATATCGAGTTTAATAGAAGGATCTAACCTAATTATTTCATATAATTCTTTTGATTTATTTGTAACATCTTCTTCTTGGGGTGGAGTAGAGTTTAAGGCTATGCCTCTTAGATTTTCTACAGGCAATTGGGGTTCTATAGTAAAGATTTTTTCATTTTGAATTTTTGAATTACTGCAGCCTGTAATAAGGGCAAAAATTCCTACTAATAAACAATAAATAGAAAAATACATCAGATTACTTTTTTCAACAATTTTTATCATCCATTTACATGCAAATATCCCACTTATTAATGCTGAAAAAAATCCTATTATTAGTGAATCAATCTTTATGTCTGAAGATATATCTTCAATATTCAATAACCCTTTAGTGATTTTTAGTATCATGATGCCTAATATTGGAACTAATACCATAAGAAATGAAAATTTAGTTGCTTCTTTTTTATTGACTTTTAATAATAAAGCTGTTGAAATAGTTATTCCTGATCTTGAAATTCCTGGTAATATTGCAATTGCTTGAGCTATTCCAATCATTAAAGCATCAGTATATGAGATATTTTTTTTTGAATTATTTTTTTGTAAATATGTAAAAGCAAGAAAAATCGATGTAATAACTAACATTGATCCTACCAGAAGAATGTTTCCATTAAATAAGTTTTCTATTTTTTCTTCAAAGAAAATTCCTATTATTCCGATTGGGATACTTGATAATAATATTTTAGAAATAAAAATAGTTTCTTCATTTATTGAGAATTTTAAAAAAGAAACTATAATTTTTTTTATATCATTCTTAAATACGATGATGATACTTAAAGCTGTAGCTATATGAACTGTAATAGTGAATAATAAACTTTCAGAAGAACTAGTATTTAATAAATAGTTTCCTAATTCTAGATGTCCACTACTGCTTATAGGTAGAAATTCTGTTAATCCTTGAATTATCCCAAGGATGAATGCTTCCCAGTTATTCATTTATTTTTTTGAATTATGAAAAATAGCAAAAAATTCAATTATAAATCCCAATAAGACAACTATAGGACCTAAAGTTATACCTAAAAAACCGAATCCATATTCTTGTTGATCTATTGACATAATGATGAACCCTATTGCTATAAAAGCTATGCCTAAAAGCATAATTTTATAATTATTTTTATCAAAGGGTAAATTCGATTTTTCAGCCATAATTCAAAACTAATATAAGTCTTCTAAAGATGATCTTAGGTATTTATTCACTGAACTGTATGTGCTTAAAACAACAATCAATATTCCTATGAATATAATACTTAAAGATATTATTAAAAGTTTATTAAAATCTATAATACTTAAAATATTATCCATTTTAGAGTTTAAAAAGCTTAGTAGTCCTATCAAAAAAAATGAAGCTAACATTCCTGAGATTGCACCATATAATCCCCCTCTGATTAGAAAAGGTTTTTGAATAAACATAGACGTTGCACCTACTAGCTGCATGCTTCTTATTAAAAATCTTTGAGAAAAAAGAGCAAGTTTAATTGTGTTATTAATTAGTATAATAGAAATAAAAAATAAAATGAAGAAAATTCCAATTAGTATTGTTCCAATTTTATTAATATTATTATTTATACTTTCTATTAAATCTCTTGGGTATATAACTTCATATATTCCATTAATTTTCATAATATCTTTTTCTATTGTTTCTAATTGATCATTTTTTAAAAAATCAGGATTCACTTTTAAGATTAATAAATCTCTAAGTGGATTTTTTCCCAAAAATTTGATAAAATCCTCACCAAGTTGTTTTGAATAATCTTGAGCTGCTTCTTCTTTAGAAATAAAAACTAATGATGATTCATCGTTATTTAAAATATATTTTTTTGAAAGAATTTTTTTATTGATTTTTATAATTTCATTTTCAGAAATCCCTTTATTTAAATATATATTTAATTCTATATTTTCTTGAATAGATTTTTTGATTTCAAAAGAAGATATTAGTAAAATTGAAAAAATTCCTAAAAGAAGAAGACAAAGAGAAACACTAAAAACAAGACTTAAGAAAGGGTAATTACCCAATCTTTTTTTTTTAAT
>CAZYIL010000026.1:0-15378 GCA_964646945.1 uncultured Marinoscillum sp.
GATGTAATTAAAAATTCTGAGATACTTGTTTCAGTAAACCCGATTTATTTAGAAAAAATAAATTTTGATTTTTTTGAAAAAATTTATGTGACAAACTTTAATTCAGTAGATACTAAGAAATATGTTTCTATATTAGAAAAAAATAAAATTCAAGCATTTAATCTTGGGGTAATACCTAGAACAACTATAGCACAAAGTATGGATATTTTATCTTCTCAAGCTAATTTATCTGGGTATAAGGCAGTGATTAAGGCTGCTGAACTACTTCCAAGAATGTTTCCAATGATTATTACTGCTGCTGGTAGTGTAAAACCAGCAACAGTCGTTGTTTTAGGTGCAGGTGTTGCTGGTCTTCAAGCCATAGCAACGGCAAAAAGACTTGGTGCAATTGTTGAAGCATCTGATCCAAGATCAGCTGCTCGAGAAGAAGTTTTGAGTTTAGGAGCAAAATTTATTGAAGTTGAAGGAGCGGTTGAGGATACTTCAGCAGGTGGTTATGCTGTAAAACAGACAAACGAATTTTTGGAAAAACAAAAAGAAGAAGTTTCAAAAAGATTACAATTGGCCGATGTAGTTGTTACTACTGCTCAAGTTTTGGGAGGTAATTCACCAATCTTGATACCAAAATCAATTGTTGAAAAAATGAAACCGGGTTCAGTTATAATTGATCTAGCTTCAGCTTCAGGAGGTAATTGTGAGATGACAGAAGATAACAAAATAATAACCTTTAATAAAGTTAAAATAGTAGGAAACTCTTCTCTATCATCAGATCTTTCTCAAGATGCTAGTAATTTATTTTCAAATAATGTATTTAATTTTTTGGACTATATAATTAATGACAATAAAATTCAATTTAATTCTGAAGATGAAATAATTAATCAATGTAATATCACGAAAAACTTAAAATTTAATTAATGGAAATACTATTTAATTATTTAAACGAAAATGAAATATTTATTTATTTGTTGTTATTTACTATAATCTTAGGATTTGAAGTAATCTCAAAAGTTCCTACCATTTTGCATACACCTTTAATGTCAGGAGCAAATGCGATAAGTGGTATTGTTATATTAGGAGCTATCATTTTGATACGACAGACTGATCCAAATAATTTAATTGTTCTTATTCCAGCCTCTCTGGCATTATTTGTCGGTTCAATAAATGTTTTTGGCGGGTTTATAGTTACCGATAGAATGTTAGGTATGTTTAAGAAAAAGAAAAAAAAGCAGGATGTTTAATTTAGTTTTTTTAGTTGGAGCTCTTTCTTTGGTTTGGGGTTTAAGACTTCAAAGTAATCCTGAATCTGCAAAAAGAGGTAATCTCTTAGCTTCTCTTGGGATGGGATTAGCAATAATCGCTACTTTGTTCTTTGAAATTAAAGATAAAGAGACATATGATAATTTTTTATGGATTATTATTCCAATTACTCTTTCTGCTGGAATAGGTAGTTATATAGGAAAAAATGTACAAATGACATCAATGCCTCAGATGGTATCAATATTTAATGGTCTTGGAGGTTTAAGTGCAGTATTTCTTTCTTTTATTGAACTTTATAAAATATCTGTTTTAGTTGGAGAAACATCTTTTGCTTATCAAATAACACTCATTTTTAGTCTGTTTATTGGATCAATCGCATTTACAGGAAGCATGTTAGCTTTTGCTAAACTTGATGGTTATAAATGGTCAGAAAAACTTGCTTTACCTTTTCAACATATTATAAATATTATTTTACTTCTCTTCACAATTCTTTTATCCTATTTCTATTTTTCAAACTCAAGTGATTTTAATTATATTTTAGCAATACTTATTATTTCTCTAGTTTATGGGGTGTTTTTTGTTGCTCCAATCGGTGGGGCAGATATGCCAGTTGTAATTTCTCTTCTTAATTCATTTACAGGTATTACTGCTGCTTTAACAGGTATTATTTTTAATAATAATGTTATGTTATTAGGAGGTATTCTTGTTGGAGCTGCTGGTACAATCTTGACAGTTCTTATGTGTGAAGCCATGAATAGGTCACTTTTGAATGTTATTATAGGTGGGTTTTCTTCATCTGGAAAGTCATCTATAAAGGAACATGAAGGTGATATAAAAGAAATTTCTGATTCAGATTTTGCTGTACAACTGTTCTATTCTTCCAATGTAATTTTTGTTCCTGGATATGGCTTAGCTGTTGCTCAAGCTCAAAAACTTTGTAAAGAAATTCAAGAAATACTTGAAAAAAATGATGTTGAAGTAAAATATGCCATTCATCCTGTTGCTGGAAGAATGCCTGGACATATGAATGTTTTATTAGCTGAAGCAGATGTTGATTATTCAAAACTTATTGAATTAGATGAAGCTAATCAAAATTTTAAATCTACCGATGTAACTATTGTGGTAGGTGCTAATGACGTTGTTAACCCTGATGCAATAGATGATAAAGAGAGCCCACTTTTTGGAATGCCAATATTAAAGGTTTGGGAGTCAAATAACGTTGTTATTTTAAAAAGAAGTATGAATCCTGGATATGCAGGAGTGCAAAACCCTTTGTTTTTTAAAGATAATTCCAAAATGTATTTTGGAGATGCAAAAGAAAGTCTTCAAAGATTATCTTCTGAACTTAAAAATTTATAGATTTTTTTTTAAATTGAACTGATGTCTAAAAGTTCAATTATTCTTTCAATCCTCATCCTTTTTGGATGTGGTAATATAAATAATGATCGACCTAATATTATAGTTTTCTTCTTAGATGATTTGGGCTATGGGGAAATAGGTGTTTATGGTCAGAAAATTATTCAAACTAAGAATATTGATAAGTTGTCTGAAGGGGGAATAAAATTTACAAATTTTTATACAGGATCTCCCGTATGTGCACCTTCAAGAAGTATATTTCTAACTGGTCTTCATGCTGGCCATACTCCAATTAGAGGTAATCATGAATATGGTAGTAGAGGAGATGTATGGAATTATCATAAAATGAGTGAAGATCCTAACTTAGAAGGTCAATATCCCATAGGAGATCAAACTCTCATTTTTCCAAAGTTATTGCAGCAATCTGGTTACAAAACTGGAATGGTTGGTAAATGGGGTTTAGGTCCCCCAAATTCATCATCCATACCTACGAATATGGGTTTTGATTATTTCTATGGCTATAATTGCCAGAGGATGGCACATAATCTTTATCCACCACATTTGTGGGAGAATGAAGATAAAGTTACCTTAAACAACAAAGTTATTTCTCCAAAACTTAAATTAGATGAAGGTGTAGATCCTTATGATAAGTCTAACTATTCTATTTTTAACCAGAAAGATTATGCTCCTGAACTAATGCATCTTAAAGCAAAAGATTTTATTAACAATAATAAAGTTGATCCATTTTTTTTATACTATGCAAGCCCTATACCACATGCACCTTTGCAAGCCCCTGATTATTTGGTTAATAAGTATAAGAAAATAATAGGCTATGAAGAACCTTATTTAGGAGATAAAGGATATTTTCCAACAAGAAATCCAAGAGCAACATATGCTGCAATGATAGAATATATTGATTTACAAATAGGAGATATTATTTTACAACTCAAGAAATTAAAAATTTATGATAATACTGTTATAATTATTACAAGTGATAACGGCCCAACATATGCTGGAGGTGTAGATTTTGAATATTTTAATAGCACAGGAGTTTTTCAAAATAAAAAAGATAGGATGAAAGGATATACATATGAAGGAGGAATCAGAGTCCCTTTTATAATTTCATGGCCAAATAGAATTAATGCTAAAATAGAAGATGAAATTTTTGCTAGTTATGATCTTTTTCCTACCATTTGTGATTTGGCAGGAATTGATTTCCCCAATGATTTAGATGGGTTAAGTATGAAACCAACTATTTTAGAAAATGGAAAACAAAATGTTCATGATTATTTGTATTGGGAATTTCCAGGATATGGAGGACAGCAAGCTTTAAGAATGGGGAAATGGAAAGCAATAAAAAAAAATATATTTAAAGACAATCAACATATAGAATTATATGATTTAGAGAATGATCTTGAAGAAATTAACGATATTTCCAGTTTAAATATTGACCTGATTAAAAAAATAGATTCAATTTTCAATAAAGAACACGTGAAATCAAATATTGATAGATTTAAGCTTGGTTATATCGATAATAATTAAATATCAGAATTTATAATTCATTTTTTTCTTTAAAACTTAATTAAAGTTAATTTTGGTTTTACTCTTTTTTACTTACTTTTAAAGTACAGAATTTTAATAATTTAATCTTTATTAAAGTTACATAATGAAATATAAATTTAGCATGAGGTCAAAGGCAGTTGTAAATTTTTTTTTATTTCTAATTGTTTTCTTTTTTACTACTTGTGCCTTAGAGGATTTTGATTTTGATAAGCTTACTGATAAAGTTGTTTATAAACCTGGCTTAGCTTTTCCTATAGCAAGAGCAGAAGCAACTCTCATGGATTTTTTGGATGAAAACGATTCGACAATCATAATAGATAAGACGAATAAAAATTTATTAAAAGTAATCTTTGATCAAGATGATCTTATTGATGTTTCTTTAAGTGAAGTATTTGATATTTCCACTGTTTCAACATCTATATCAAAAAGCATGACTACTGAGACAGTAGATTTGGCTGATGTATCTGGTGACGAAACAAAAATTAAACTTAGAGACCTTACTGCTAATTTTGGAGCGTTAGCAGCACTTAATGCATTTGATGGAGCAACGGCTCCTTTTCCTGCTTTTAATTCTTCTGGAGCATCTGGAGGAGATTATAATTTTACTGCTTTGGATAAATTTCAATCTGCGACCTTTGAGTCAGGTACCATGGAACTGACAATGGATAATCAATTAGAAATAATAGTGAGCGCTACTTATCAACTCAAAAGTGGAGGTGTAGTAATTGGTGAATTTATTTTTGCTGTTGTGGCTGCTGGTGAAAAGAAAACAGTTTCACTTGATCTTGCAGGTAAAACTTTTACTAATGCTATGACTGTTAACTTGAAAAGTTTTGTTACACCAGGCTCATCTGGAGCCAATGTTCCTATTCATCTTGACGGATCATATATGGGAGTAAAGGTTGATATTAAAAATGCTAAAATAGCATCTGGTTTAGTAAAAATTACTGATTCAAAAGCCGTCGAAAGTTCTACTGAATTCCCAGTTGACATAGGTGATGGTATAAAACTTAAGAAATTTACTTTAAAAACAGGAAAAATTAGTTTTAATATATCTTCAGGGATGTCTGTTGATATGGAGATGAAAGTCAAACTTCCTAGAGGTATTGATGTAAATGGTGATACGCTTTCACATATTATAAACATAGCTGCTGGTCAAACTAAGAATGAAGATTGGCATATCTCAGGAGGAACTCTAGATTTATTTTCACCTGCTACCTCAACTTATAATTCATTGTTAACAGAATTTGAGATTAACGTTAATTCTGGAAATGCTTATATTAATTATTCATCTGGAGAAACAATATCTGTTACTGCTGGTTTTGAAGGTTTAGAACTAGATTATGCTGAAGGAAATTTTGGTCAGATGGAGATAAATTTAGATTCAGGGAATTTTGATATAGGTTCAGAGTTCTTTGATTTTTATGATAAAGTAGAGGGAGACTTTACTCTTACAGACCCAAAACTCGGTATAAAATTAAAAAGTTCTATAGGTATTCCAGCTCAATTAGATCTCAATATTACTGGAAATGATGATATAGGAAATACTTCTTCTCTAGATGCTGAAAAACAAAGTATTACACCTCCAACAACTAGAGCTGAAGGACTTGTAGAGACTATTATTACATATGATAAAGATAATTCTAATATTGTTGGTTTATTGGACTTACCACCTTCTAAATCTATTGATTATAAAGGATCTGTAAAACTTAATCCAGATGACACAACAGTAACAAATAACTTTATATATGATGATTCTAAAGTTACCGGTGGTTTATTTGCAGAGATTCCTATTCAACTTTCTGCTGAGAACATGACTTATAAGGACACAATGAGTCTTGATAATATCAGTAGCTCTTATGAGGATTTTAATGATTATTTTAAAAGTGCTGAGATGTCAATGCAATATACATCAAGCATTCCATTAGGTTTATCACTTACAATATCATTCTTGGATGATAATTCCACAACTGCTTTAGAAACTCTTGATCCTTTTACTTTAGACGGAGCAACTGTTGATGAATCT
Organism: uncultured Marinoscillum sp.; assembly: GCA_964646945.1. GTDB lineage: Bacteria > Bacteroidota > Bacteroidia > Cytophagales > MED-G16. Next base: position 6,203 of record CAZYIL010000026.1, read on the forward strand.
TCATTTACTAGTGAAAATGCTGAAGGAATAGCAAAGTTAAGTTTAACTAAATCTCAAACTGATAATATTTATAAATCTACTCGTATGGTCTACGAGGTAAAAGTAAATTCTTTTGAAAATAAAGGAGTTAATATTACTGCAGATGCAGGCATGGAATTTATTCTTGCTTTGAAAGTATTATTTAATGTAACTGATATAGGTGGTTAACATGAAAATATTAAATAAAATTTATACAAAAATCAAAATAAGAAATATTCTTTTTCTTCTATTTCTATTTTTATCCTTTAATACCTATTCACAAGGGTTCTTAACTATGTATGGTATGAGAGGTTTGCCTAATAACAACGAATTAAACCCATCAATGTTTAGTGATTCTAGTAGACTATATATAGGTATGCCGTTACTTTCTGGGATGAGTTTTAAAGCCAGCCTTGATTTTGCATATTCAGACATAATTCATTACCGTCCTGCTGGAGATTCTTTGGTTATCGACATACCAAAATTTTATAAAAAATTAAAAAAGAAAAATAAATTTTCTTTAGAATCATCTATTAATTTATTCAGTATCGCTAGGCGCTTTAGAGGTAAAAGGGAATGGCTCGGTTTTGATGAGTTTAGATTATTTTTTGATATTAAAGAAAGGTTTTTAGGGCAGATAGGTATTGACAAAGGTTACTTCACACTCTTACATGAGGGAAATGTTAATTATTTAGGTAAGAATTTTGATTTAGGGAATATGTCAATGAATCTTACACATTATAGGGAGTATGGCATTGGTATTACTAGAGATATCATGTTATTTGATAAGAAGTTTTCAGCAGGAATAAAAACAAAATTTCTTTTTGGTAAAGGGAACTTAAATGCTGAGAAATTTAATATGCAGTTATTATCAGATGATTTACCTTCATTTTTACAATACTCTGCTCTTGCTGAAGCAAATATTTCATCTCCGTTAATATTTACATTTGATAAAGATGGTATTATTGATGATGTTGATGCTTCAAATCTTGAAGAAACCGATTCAATTGTTGGATATATTAGAAATACAAAAAATAAAGGTTTTGCTTTGGATTTGGGAGCAACTTATGAATTTTCTGATAAAATAACTTTTGGTGCAAGTTTGATTGATTTTGGTACAATAAGATGGAAAAAGGGTACTTATAATTTATCAGGGAATGCTTCGTATAGATATAAGGGAATTGACTTATCTCAATCTTTAGATGAAGATGCAGCAGACTATAAGTCTGTTGATGATGTTATGGATGAGATGCTTGATTCTTTAGAGAATTCTTATACAATTGAAAATTCAGAGAATAAATATTCTACACCTATACCAACAAAATTTTATCTTTATGGTAACTATAAATTTAATGATAAGATAGATTTTGGTCTTCTTTCAAGATTTTATTTTTATGAAAATAACAGTGACTTTTCTCTAACAGTTTCAGCAAATACTAAACCAGTAAAATGGTTTACTTTTTCAGCAAGTTATTCTGCTATAAACGGCAACTATAATAACTTAGGTTTAGGAATGACACTTAGGGGAGGACCCATTCAATTCTATTTAATTACTGATAATATAGCAGTGGTGAAACCATCAACTGCTCAATTTATGAACTTTAGATTTGGAATTAATTTGTTGTTTGGTAGAGATTGGGGTACTTATTTGATTAATAGTCCCAGAGGATCAAGTAGCCAATAATTTCTATTTGAATACTTATTCATGAGTATTATTTTTTATTTAAACATATTTTATTTTTTATTTATATCATTTAATAAACCAAATGATTGGATTTATCTTTTTAATGGAAAAAATTTAGATGGATGGGAAATTAAGATTAAAGGACATGAAGTTAATGATAATTACAAAAATACTTTTCAAGTAAATGATGGTGTATTAGAAGTTTCATATAATGGTTATAATAAATTTGATGATAAATTTGGTCATATTTTTTATACTGTTGAAGAATTTGAAAACTATCATTTAAGTTTAGAATATAGGTTTTTGGGGTCTCATTTAAATGGAGCTCCTTCTTGGTCTATAAAAAATAGCGGTGCAATGTTGCATTGTCAATCACCTTATTCAATGTTATTGGATCAAGAATTTCCTGTCAGTGTTGAAGCTCAATTTCTTGGAGGTATAGAAAAAGGCAATTCTCGTCCAACGCTTAATATGTGTAGTCCTGGAACCGATGTAAATATAGATGGAATGAAAGTATCTCAACATTGTTTTAATTCTAGTTCTGATACATATCATTCTAGTCAATGGATACATGTAGAGATGGTGGTATATTCAGATTCTATTATTCATCATATCATTGATTCAGATACAGTATTATCTTATACTAATATTAGAATAGGAGGTGAGTCTGTTCCAGATAGATATAATGAATATATTGGTAAAGCTTTAAAGAAAGGATTTATTTCTCTTCAATCAGAAGGTCATCCGATACAGTTTAAAAACATTAAATTAAAAACCCTCTAATATTTAGAGGGTTTTTAATATACTTAGTTTATTCCTTGACCTAGAATAGGAGGTGCACCAACTTTTTCAAGTTCAGCTTTTAATTCAGGAATTTTTATTTTACTCACTTCTTTCACTTTATCATATACTTTTGATAACATACTTTCTGCAATAGAAAGTTGTTCTTTATGAAGTCCTGTAGGTCCATATGTTGTAGATAATCCTCTCATAGCTACACTCATATGGTATCTAACTGTTGGTTTATTTCTTTCACCAATTTCTGATTTTGATTTATTTCCATTAAGTTCTTCATCAAGATTATGAAGATGTTGTTTTAAATCATGAATTTTTTTATTTAATTCACCTGGCTCAGCATCAGAGCGAGATAATGCAACTTGCATTGCATTTACCACACTTATACTTTCACTCAAAACGTCCGAAATAATAGTTGAATTTTCATTTACTTCTTTTATTTTATCCGAAAATGTGTTGTATTCTTCATAAGAAGTTCCTTTTAAGGTACCTTCTCTTAATCGAACAACATTGAAATTAACAGGTCCATCTAGATGACTAACTACTCCATTTTCTTCTTTGTGTAAGGTTACGGAATAATTTCCGGGGGTTACTAATGCTCCTGATGTATTCCATCCTCCTCCTCCTCCTCTTCCGCCTCTTCCCATACTAGAAGCTGCTGTTCTAGTTGGTCTGACTGGACGTGGATTTGCATGTCTCAAATTCCAAGCAATCCTATTCATTCCTTTAGCACTAGATCCAGTAATTTTTCTGACTACATTACTATCTTTATCTTTTACTGTGAGCCAAATTTTAACTCTTTCTTCTCTTCTTTCATCTTCAAGACCATCCCAACCAGGAAATGGTATGTTTTGATTATTTTTTTCCAGCTCCTTTTCTTTTCTCTTTCTATCTTGTTTTAAGGTTGTGTATTTTTTGGTCAGATAGTAAGTAAATACTGCTCCGAAATCAGGGTTTGGAGCAAAATAATAATCAGCTCCAGTATTACCAATAACGCTTTTTGGAATATACCATAGAGCATCTTTAATAGAAAACAATGATCCTTCTTTTCTAATTTTTTCTCTTCCGGATTCTTTCAAAGGACTTATTTCTCTTAAAGGACTGTAGTCATCTAATACATAAAAACCTCTCCCAAAAGATGCTCCAACTAAATCATTTTCCCTTTTTTGAATGACTAAGTCTCTAAATGATATGGTAGGAGTGCCAGGCAGTTTTTGCCAATTTCTTCCTCCAGTTAGACTAGTATAAATTCCAAATTCAGTTGCTATGAAAAGTAGGGTTTTATCCACATGATCTTGTACAATTCTCCATACCAATGTTCTTTTTGGAATGTTGGAACTTATTGATACCCATGTTTCTCCCATGTCAGTACTCTTAAATAGATAAGGGTTAAAATCACCTTCTTTGTGATTGTCTAGAGCTACAAAAACAGTATTAGCATCATAAAGATCAGCCTTTATATCATTTACAAAAGATCTTTTTGGAAGTCCTAATTTAGTTACAGGTATTTTTTTCCATTCTGATTTACCTCCATCTTGAGTTACCCGAATATATCCATCATCTGTTCCAACCCATATTACACCTTTTTTAACTGGAGATTCAGATAAAGAGGTTATGGTATTATAATTAGACATAGCCCCTACATCCCATGCATTATCCCAGCTTTGTCTTTTTCCCATAATAGGAAGTGTAATTCTTTCCTCATCTCTAGTTAAATCAGGAGAAATTGCTGTCCAATTGTCTCCTCTATTTTCTGATTTCCAGACTCTTTGTGATCCAAAGTAAATGGTAGAAGCATTGTGCGGACTTACTAAGATAGGGGCATCCCAATTATATCTTTCATAATCTTCACCTTCACTTGGGTGAGGTTGTATTAAAACCTGTTCACCAGTTTTTAAATCAATTCTATGAAGAACGCCTTGCTGAAATTCTGCATAAATGATATCATTATACTCTGGATCAGTAGCTGATTGGTGTCCATCAGCTCCTAAAGTTTTATACCAATGTTTATTAGCAATTCCTTGTCTTTCATCAGTTCTAGAAGGTCCACCTGCTGAACCATTATCTTGTGTTCCACCGAAAATATGATAAAATGGTTTTTTATTATTTACAGCAACTTTATAGAATTGAGTTAACGGAAGGTTTTTGATATATCTCCATGTGTCAGCTAAATCAAAACTTTCATAAATGCCTGCGTCAGTACCTATTAGTAGATAGTTTGGATCATCATCTCTAAAATTAATAGAATGATTATCCGAGTGTTTGTCTCTTTCTTTTAATTGCACAAAAGTCTTACCTCCATCTTCAGAAGTAAGAATTCTTACATTCATAAGATAAAGTCTATCAAATTTATGAGGGCTGGCATAAAGCTCTTGATAATAATGAGGCCCTGTTCCACCTGAAACAGTATTTGACATCTTTTTCCATGAGGCTCCTCTGTTTTCTGATCTATATACAGCTCCTTTTGTTCTATCAAGTTCAATTGCAGCATAGAGAACATCAGGCTTTTGTGGAGATATAGCAAGTCCAATTTTTGCCATATTTGATCTAGGAAGTCCTGTTGTAAGTTCACTCCATGTTTCACCTCCATCAGTGGATTTGTGTAGTCCACTGTCGGGACCACCTCCCATTAAAGCAGCTACAGTTCTATGTCTTTGCCATGTTGCAGCATATAGTACATTGGGATTTCTTGGATCAATTACTAATTCGGTAACTCCTGTCCATTCATTTCCTCCTAAGACTTTTTTCCAGATTTTTCCTCCATCTATGGTTTTGTATAAACCTCTTTCACCACCCTTAGACCATAATGGACCTTGTGCTGCTACCCAAACTATATCAGAATTATTAGGATGTACTATAACCTTTGATATATGTTCGGAAGACTTTAACCCAACATTTTTCCAACTTTTTCCTCCATCGGTAGATTTGTATATACCATCTCCATAACCTACATGTCTTCCTCCAACATTTTCACCTGTTCCTACCCATAATATGGAGTGATTACTTGGATCAATTGTTATACAACCAATAGAATAAGATGATTCTTTATCAAAAATTGGTTTCCAGGTTGTTCCAGAATTTTCAGTCTTCCAAACACCCCCAGATCCTACAGCAACATACCAAACACTATTATTTTTTGGATGTACTGCTATATCAGCAATTCTCCCAGATAGAAATGCAGGGCCTATGTTTCTTAATTTAAGAGCTGAGATGGAAACATTTCTTTCTTTTGATTTATCAGAAACATTTTTTGAAGACGCACGCTGAGCTCCTCTTCTTTGTGAAATAAGTGTTGTTGAAATTAAACAAAGTAAAACTATATATATAAGTAATTTATTTTTCATAATTCAGTTATTATTGGGTTAAAAAAGGGTTTATAATTTAATAAAATAATTTGAGATACGCTAAGTAAGATTATTATTTAATCAATTAGGATTGTTTACAAAGACTTTTCTATATCATTTTTTAATTTGTTTATCGCTGATTTCCAATCAGAAACACTAATTTCTTCTTTCATAAATTTTTCATTAGCTAAAGCAACTGCGTTTTCTATTTGTATAGACCAGGTATCTAGTAATAGGTTTATTTGATTCATATTGTAAAAATCATTTTTAAACACATTATCTAGACTATCATATTGATTTTTGTAATTATTATAACTGCCTATAATTTTATCACATGAGGCTGATCTTTGATATATTTGCAATGCACCATATCTAAATGCTTTACAATTTGATGAAGTTTCATTCCATTTATCTTTAATAGGTGTAACTGGATTTTGATTTGAAACAAGATTTTCGAAAGCATTATCTAAATCCCAAGGAATAAGTTGCACTTTTTCTTCTATTGGATCTTCATACCAATAATAATTGTGACTTTCACATTCGCTTCCACTATCATCACAATACCAATGAAGGAACCCATCATCATTAGCTATCCTTCTGTCTACTACGATTGTTCTTAAAAATTGCTTGATGTCCATCCAATTCGAGATTATTGTATTAATATTACTATTTGTAGCATTTTGGACTGCAATTCCAAATTTTCTCATTTTTGAAACATCTTCAATTTCCTCGTTGGTTTTAAGAGCATTTATTAAATCACTTTCATCGTTAGCATCACCATTGTTTTTAATAGGCCATACCTCTTTATATAAATTACCATCTCCATTTACAAAATTATCATTACAGAAGGATTCATCAATTTGTTCAGTGTTTGCATATAATCCTGAAAATTCTCCATTTATATATATCGTAGCATGTGTTGATCGTGGAGCAGGTACATTAAATTTTCTATACATCCAATATCCTAATCTCTCATGCATTTTACTTGGATCTAAATTTTGGGAGTGGAACATTAGTTTTTTTAAACCATAAAATTTATTATCACTACCTTTCCAGTTGATTTTTAATTTTAGAGATAATTTAGGACATTTTTTTGCTCCACTTGGATTAGTCCAATCATCTCCTTCTAGGCAACCTACCCAAGCTCCAATAGACCCTTTATATCTTATTCCAATTTTTTTTATTATTTCATCTTCAAAGACTAGTGAACCTTCAACATACTGTTCTGCAGCAGGATCCGAATCAATTTTTTCAAGATTTTCTTTTGTTATCCAAATATCAAATCTATGTAGCTTTTTTTGGTCATAGATGTATTCTGATTTATGTGATTCTTGATAAGAATATTCGGAGTAAGATTCTCTTATTTCTTCTAAATCTATATCAGAAATTTGAATTTTATCTTCATTTTTATTGCAATTGGAGACAAAAAGAATAAAAAGAACACCGCATAAGGAAAACAATAGATGTTTTTTTATTTCCATAACTTTTTCTTGAAATAAATTATTTGAAAAAAACAAATTAGATTTGTGTTCTAATTTTTTAGCAAATTTGAAAAATTTATTTATTATTATTGCTTTGATTTCATTTTTTTCTTCTTGTAAAGAAGAAGAGAGTAATGGAATATCGGGTCTTTTTATTAATGAATTTTTAGCAAGTAATGATGCTTGTTGTACAGATGAGAATGAAGAATATGACGATTGGGTAGAAATTTATAATAAAACAGAATCTCCAGTAAATATTGGAGGAATGTATTTTACTGACAAACCTGATGATGATGATCCATATAAAATACCAGATTCTATACCTAATAAAACGACAATACCTGCAGGTGGATTTCTTGTTCTTTGGTGTGATAAAGATGAAGAACAAGGTGTACTACATCTCAAAGTAAAGCTTTCTGCAGATGGTGAATCAGTAATTTTGATTGACAAAGACGGAAGTTCTGTTATTGATTCTCTTACATTTGAATCTCAGACTACGGATGTATCTATGGGAAGAGATCCATCTAATTTTAATCAATGGATAACGTTTGCTACTCCTACACCTGGTTTTCCAAATAAATAATTGTAGATTCAAATTATGAAAAATATTATTAAATTATTACCTATCATTTTTATAAATTTTTCTTGTAGTATTGATCAAGAAGAAAAATCTCCTCCTAATATTATAGTTATCATCAGTGATGATCAAGGTTACGCTGATGTAGGTTTTCATGGAAGTAAAGAAATATTCACTCCAAACATTGATAGAATTGCAAAAAATGGAGTTATTTTCTCAGAGGGATATGTTTCTTATGCAGTATGTTCACCTAGTAGAGCAGGATTAATAACTGGTAGATATCAAAATAGGTTTGGTTATAGCAGAAATATTTTATTGACTCCAAAAGATTCAACAATGGGTCTTCCTTTATCTGAACAAACACTTCCTGAAGTTTTAAAAAAAGCAGATTATAGGACAAAAGCTATTGGGAAATGGCATCTGGGTGCTCACGAATCTTTGGTACCTCAAAAAAGGGGTTTCGATGAGTTTTATGGCTTTATAATAGGGGGACATAGGTATTTCCCCGAAGATCTTACCTTGAATGATTTAACGGAGGCTAGAAGGCAGATGGATGGATACATTACTAAAATTTATGATAATGGCAAGAGGATAAATACATCTAAATATCTTACAGAAGAATTATCAGACAATGCTGTAAAATTTGTTGATGATAATTCTGAAAATCCTTTCTTTCTATATCTTTCATATAATGCCCCACATACTCCTTTACAAGCCACAGAGAAAGATCTAGCCAGGAATATGCATATCGAAGGAGAGAAGAGAAGAACATACGCCGCCATGGTAACCTCAATGGATGATGGAATTGGTTTGATTCTTGATAAATTAGAAGAGAAAAAAATTTCAGATAATACAATCGTTATATTCTTTTCAGATAATGGTGGTGTAGAATGGTATAATCATTCTGATAACGGTGTTTTAAGAGGGATAAAAGGAGATTTTTTCGAGGGTGGAATAAGAGTTCCTTTTGTTATGCAATGGCCAGATGTACTGCCTGAAGGAGTAACTTATGATAAGCCCATAATTGCCCTTGATATTTTTGCTACTGCAGCATCTGTAGCTAATGCTGAACAATACATTGAAGGAGATATAGACGGCGTAAATTTGATACCTTATATTTTAGGGCAGAAAGATGGTTTACCTCATAACTATCTTTATTGGCAGAATAGAGATAAAGATATTGATGTTATAAGAGGAGAGAGATATAAGTATATTAGAATGGGAGATAAAGAATTTATTTTTGATTTTAAGAATGATATAAGTGAAGAGAACAATAT
>CAZYIL010000027.1:0-15284 GCA_964646945.1 uncultured Marinoscillum sp.
CTTTGAATTCTTTCCATATAAAAACTCCCCACGCTGCTGCGATCATCGTTGCACCTTGTCCTAAACCATATGATATTGCATATCCAGCCTTTTCGCTTGAAATCATACTTAAGCTCATTCCAATACACCAAATAATTCCTCCTAAAATTCCAATGAGATGTAGTCTAATGTTTCCTTTTGTAAAGTAATCGCTATAAGATAACTTATTGCCATCGATTGGATTATACATAAAATAAGTATTCCAAAAAAAATTAGAAATAAAAATTCCTATAGAAAAAATAAATACTGCACTGTATGGAGTAAATAATCCAACTTCAGGATTTTCAAAATTCGTAACCATTGAAGCAGCAACAAATCGATAAAAGAATCCCATTAAAATACCTCCAATTATTGAAATTAAAATTCCTCTAGAAGATGTTTTTTTATTTTTTTTTGATAATCTTTTATAAGCTAACGCATCTATGATTATTGCGATTACAACAATTAATACTCCTGAAAAAAGAATGAAAGGATTACCAACTGGAATAGCTATATAATTAACTATTACACCTAAAACAAGAGCTATTCCAATCCCAATGGGAAATGCTACAGCCATTCCAGCAATACTTATTGCAGCAACAATTAATAAATTGGCAATATTAAAAATTACACCACCTAGAAATGCAGAACGGAATGCTTCTAAACTACCTTGAGAAAGGTCTTCTATAAAACTTCTTCCAATTTCTCCTGTACTCCCAAGAGTAAATCCAAAAATTAATGATAAGAGAAGCACACCTATAGAATAGTCCCAATAGTAAAGGGGGAAAGACCAAGATTTAGATGCTAATTTTTGAGTATTTGCCCATGAACCCCAACAAATCATCGTTATTACACATAAAAAAACTGATAGTTCATAACTTTCTACTAAAAACATAATTTAGATCGATTTTCTTTTATATGTAATCATATTTGTTAAATCTAAACGTACTTTTCTATTTGGATTTTTAATTTTGATTTTAAGGTTATGTTTACCTGGATCTAATTCATAATCAAAAAATAATTCATGTGCTCTTTCTATAAAATAGATTGGAGTCTTCATTGTTTTAGAAAGTTTTCCATCTATAATATAATCTACTTCTAATTTATAATTATTTAACGTTTCATCATCATTAATCAAAGCATATTTGCTATCAAAATCTTTATTTCTTACCCTACCCTTAAGAACGATTCCTATACCTTCAAATTCAAAATCAATTTCTTGTTCATCTTCAAATCTAATTTTTTTATTTATCTCAATTCTTTCACCTAATTCATAGCCAGGAAAACTTTGTTCAAAATCGACAGTATTAGCTGTTTGAATTTTGATTTTCACATTTTTATTTGATATTTCTCCACCATTTCTTATAATTAATTCTTCAGCATGCTTTAAACTGATATCATATACTTTGTTCAAAGAAGTATTTGTATGTTTAAAATTCATATCCTCAATAGAAGCTAATCCCTGAGTCCAATAATCTGGTATTTGGTTGTAACCTTTTACAGTTCCTAAAATAGCCATAGCAGTAGCAGGATTGCAATCAGAGTCTTGCCCAGCTCTTGTAGAAATTTCCAATGTTTTTGTAAAATCTTCATCACCATAAAGAAGCCCAAGAACTACATATGCTGCATTAATTTTTGCATCAATATTAAAAGCTTCATGAGCGCCATCAGGACAACCAATATCAACTCCCCATTTTTCCTCAATCAATTCCCAATTTTTTTTCCAATCATTTGGATAATTCTTATTCCAATTAATTACATCTTGAATGCATTGATAAAATGTGCTTTCTTTAGGAATCATTTTAAGTGCTTTATTAACAATAGTTGGAATATCATTTTCTATATAGGCATAACTGTACATTCCAGCAACAAAAACTCCTCCATAATATCCATCACCATAATTCATAATGTGACCAACCCTATCACAAATTTCTATAGCTGCATTAGGCATTCCTGGACTCATTATTCCTGCGAAATCAGCTTCAATTTGAAAATCTATATCATCTGCATGAGGGTTGTTAAGCCAATGACCAGATTGAGGTGGCATGATACCATTTAATATATTATAACGACCTTGTTGATTTGCATGCCACAACCAATATTTAGCATTTGCATAAGCTTTAGCATAGGAAGATGCCGGGGCATCAATCCCTTCTTTTTCTATGACTTCAACAAAAGTAAGATCCATATAAATATCATCATATAGACCTGGAGCATTTTTCATCATATGATATAGTGTAGTATCTGTCCATATAATTTCTACACTGTCTGGAATAGTTTTTTTTAGATATCTAAATTCGGTAGGTCCTCCAAATGTAACTCCAATAGTTTGTGCAGCCCATGCCCCTTTTATTTTGTCTTTAAGACTTTCTTTTGAAATATGAAAGTATTTATTTGAATCACTAGAATTACAACTTAAGAGTATAATAATTAGAATTGTTGGAAATAAATATTTCATTTTAAAAAGAATCCAAAGTTGATATATTAAATATACTAAATCTTATTTATGTGGAATTATTTGTAGATTAGAAAGATGAAAAAATTACTTTTAATTCTAACAATTTTTTTTTCTAACATATCCTATTCTCAAAAATCAAATCTAAAATTTTATGATTTGTTTAATTCTGAAAATAATCATAAAGTTTCTTGTTATAGAATCCCTTCAATAATTACTGCTCTAAATGGGGACTTAATTGTTGCGATTGATGAGAGAGTTCCATCTTGTGGAGATTTGAAATTGAGTAGAGATATTAATATTGTTATTAGAAGAAGTAATGATAATGGGAAATCATGGTCAGCAATTGAACGCATTATTGATTATCCTTTAGGTAAGTCAGCTTCAGATCCCTCAATGATCCTGGATAGAAAAACTAACAAGATCTTTTTATTCTATAATTATATGGACCTTGATAATGAAAGAGATATTTATTATTTAAAATATGTTACAAGTTTAGATAATGGTATGACGTGGTCTAACCCAGTTGATATTACTAATCAAATTTCTAAACCTAGTTGGGAAAAAGATTTTAAGTTTATTACTTCTGGAAAGGGAATTCAAACAAAAAATGGGGATTTGTTACATTGTTTGGTGAATCTTCAAAATGGCACTCATGTTTTTGGAAGTAAAGACCACGGAGAAACATGGTTTTTAACAAACACTCCTGTAAAACCAGGTGATGAATCCAAAATAGTAGAGCTAAAAGATGGAACATGGATGATAAATTCACGAGCTAATAAAACGGGAATTAGATATTCTCATATTAGTTCTAATAGGGGAAAAGACTGGTTATCTAAAGCTGAAAATGATTTGATTGATCCTGGATGTAATGCGAGTTTTATAAAATATAATTTTGGTAAATATAAAAGAAAAGCTCTATTAGTTTTATCAAATATTAATAATTCAAAAACAAGAAAAGAAATTGTAGTTAGGTGCAGTCTGGATGAAGGGAAAAATTGGTCAAAACCAAAAACAATTTATAATGGAGAGGCAGCTTATTCATCAATGACTATACTTAAAAATGGAGAAATCGGGTTGATTTTTGAAAAAGATAATTATACCAAAAATGTTTTCACAATATTCTCATTAAATTGGTTACTTAATTAATTTTTTACTCTTAATTCTTTAGTGTAAACGTAATAGTCCCTATCAACTTCAATAATTTTATTTTCAATACTCGTTTCTTTCCAGGAATTTGTTGGAGATAACCATTTGTTTTTTTTATCAATTATGATTTCAATTGGCATATTAAAGCCATCAATTGTATTAGACCATCTATATTTTAATTTTTTATCTTCAATTTTATATTCTAAAATAGGTATTCTTATGTCTCTCAAGTATTGATCAAAGATATATTTTAAATCAAAACCTATATTCTCAGAAATGTAATTTTCAACTTGAATTGATGTTACGGTTTGATGATAAAAAGTTTTGTTTAATCCTCTCAAAATCTTTCTCCATTTTTTATCATCATTAGCAATTTGTCTTATAGTATGAAGTAAATTAGCCCCTTTTGCATACATATCACCTGATCCTTTGCTGTTTACATCATATATTCCAATTATAGACTTCTCGTTTTTAATTCCTTTTCTTGTGCCTATTGTATAATCTGCTCCAGCTTCTTTTCCATGATAATAATTAAGAAACAGATTTTCTGAATAAGCTGTAAATCCTTCATGAATCCACATATCTGCTATATCAATATATGTTATGTTATTAGCAAACCATTCATGGCCAGATTCATGAATTATAATAAAATCAAATTTTAATCCCCATCCTGAATCAGAGGGGTCTCGACCCAAATAACCTTTAAGGAATTTATTTCCATATGTAATAGAGCTTTGATGTTCCATCCCTAGATAAGGGACTTCAACTAACTTATAACTATCCTCATAAAAAGGGTATGGGCCAAACCAATGTTCAAATGCTTCCAGCATTTTTGGAACATCTTTAAAATGTACTTTTGCTTTTTCAAGGTTGTATCTAAGAACATAATAGTCAATATCTAATTCTCCCTTTTCTCCATCATATATTTCGGAAAATTTTACATAATCTCCAATGTTTATATTTACCCCGTAATTATTGATAGGATTATTTACAAACCAGTGATATGTTGTAGTATTATCTTTGTGAGAAGTAACTTTTCTTAATCTTCCATTAGAAACATTTATTAAATTACTAGGGATATTTACACTAATTAGCATGCTGTCCACTTCATCATACATATGATCTTTATTGGGCCACCATACACTTGCACCTAACCCTTGTCAAGATGTGGCAATAAAGTGGTTATTGTTTTTATCTTTCTCCCAAGAGAGTCCTCCATCCCATGGAGCTCTAATTGCTTCTTTTGGATTCCCTTGATACTCTAGAACTACATAATTGATATCTCCAGTTGTTTGTTTTTTTTTTAGTTTAATAAAATACGCATTTCCATCCCTATTAAATTCTAGTGACTTATTGTCTTGAAAAGCAGATGTTATAAACATGGGTTCTTGAAGATCTATTTGAATTATATCATGTGGTTTTAACACAGAATAACCAACAGTGTTTTTACCTTTAATAGTTTTATCTTCTGGATTTACAGAAATGTCTAAATGATAATAATTTAAGTCCCACCACTTTCTTTCGGGTGTTATACTCCCTCTCAAACTATCTTGTCTAGTAAAATTTTTTTTTTTTTCAAATATACCTTGAGAGAATAATATAACTGAATTACTAAAAAATAATGAAACTACTAAAATATAAAATTCGTTTTTTTTCATATCATCAAAAATTATTTCAAATTGATACTTATTAAAATTAAAATATTTTTTGACTAAATTTATCCATTGTGAATAAATATGTATTTTCAATTTTTCTATCTGCTATCATTTCTTTTTCATTGAATGCTCAATCTTTGAAAAATTTAAAAAATAAAACTCTTAATCTAAAAGAAAATTTATCAACTAATTCATCTAAAGCATCTTCTATTTCAGAAACTGAAGCTGCTCAAGCTTTAAGAGAAGCTTTAGATAATGGTATTAAAAATTCAGTGGATATGGTATCAAAGGTAGATGGTTATTTAAATAATCCTGAAATAAAAATACCTTTTCCTCCAGACGCTAAAAGAGTTGAAGATAAATTAAGAAAGTTAGGTATGAATAAATTAGTTGATGATGCTGTTCTTTATATTAATAAAGCAGCTGAAGACGCTGCGACAGAAGCAAAACCAATTTTTCTAGCAGCAATTAAAAATATGACAGTAAAGGATGCAATCAATATTGTAAAAGGAGGAGAAAATGAAGCTACGAATTATCTAAAACAAAGTACATCTGAAGAATTATATAAAAAATTTTTATCACCAATAAAAACTTCACTTGAAAAAGTGAATGCCACTAAACATTGGTCTACTGTGATGAATACATATAATAAAATTCCAATGGTCCAGAAAGTAAATCCAGATTTGGATGATTATGTTACAAAAAAAGCTCTAGATGGTTTATTTCTTATGATAGGTAAGGAAGAAAAAAAAATTCGAGAAAAACCATTTGCTAGAGTAACGGAAATATTAAAGAAAGTTTTTAATTGGGTTGATAGTCAGAAAAACAACTAATTTTAATTTATAACTAAAACTAAATAATTGCACTATAAGCTTTTTACTTTTTTGTTTTTATTATTTTCTTTTAACACAAAAGCTCAGAATGATATTAATCAGAAGAAAGAACAGGGAGGAATCTATATGTTACAATTCAAAATAGAGGATGATTTGATGCAAAAGTTTATATTGGAATTTCCAGAAAAAAATTTTTTTACTTCTTTTAGTGAAATTGTCCAATTTTCTGATGAAATACTTGATTCTATAAAGTTTGTAAGTGAAAGGTTATTTTCAGAAAGGTTTAATGCTGATATTAAGTGTATATATAAATATACTAAGAAGGGCAAAAAAGTTACATCAGTGGGGCTCATAGGGCATCCGAATTCTTTGGATGGTATGCCAGTAAACACTTTTAAAAACACCATAGAAAATCATAAAAAAAAATATTATATTAAAATATTTGCAAGTTTTCAAGCAGGAGGATATTCTATTGATTTTGGTGGAGGAATAAGAAGTAAAATTAAACCTAAACTAACCTTAATCGTAAATATGTTTGATATCAATAAAAATTCAATTTTTAAAAATAAGTTTGTGGAAAAAAATTTTGAAAAACTTAGATCTCGTGCAGGATCTTTTGAAAGCTTAAGAGGAAAAGCGGTTATTACTGTTTCAGAGACATTAAATGCTGAAGATTTTTTTTCGATGTATAAATCGACCTTGATAAAACTTCTTAATCAGTAAAGTTATTTTTAGGAATCGAAATAGCTCCACCTTTTTTGGTTACACATTTAGCAGCAGCAATACTTGCCATTTCAAGGCAGTCTTCAAGTTTTTTTTCTTTAGAAAAAAGAGTTAGGAAGTACCCTATGAAAGTATCTCCTGCAGCAGTTGTATCTATAGCTTTAACTTTTACAGCTTTACATTTTTTATATGAATTCTTATCAAAATATATAGAGCCTTTTTCTCCAAGGGTAAGCAAAATAGTTGTATTAGGATATTTTTTTTTAATGGAATTAATAGTTTGATTGTTGCTTCCTTTAATTCCAGTTAATTTGTTTGCTTCAGATTGATTAACAATAATACAATCAATTAAATTGATTGGATAATTAGAAACTTCATTTGTCATTGGAGCAGGATTGAAAAAAATTTTCATTCCTCTTTCTGAAGCTTTATTAATAATTTCAGGAATTTTATTTATTTCGTTTTGTATTAGTAATATGTCTTGATTATTAAAATTTTCAAGTATAGAGTCTATTTGATTAGATGTTATTTTATGATTTGCTCCTCCATGAATTATGATTGAATTTTCTCCTTTCTTGTTGATTTGAATTATAGCATGACCTGTGCTCTCTTTTACTTCCTTTATATAGTTTGTATTCACATTCCATTTATTTAATTCATTTTTGATAAAATTATCCTTTGAATTAATATTTCCGGCATGATAAACCTTTGCTCCAGCATGTGCAAGAGAAACACTTTGATTTAATCCTTTACCCCCTAAAAAAGTTTTAAAATTTTTACTTGGAATGGTCTCTCCAGATGTTACAAAATCATCTACTTCATAAACATAATCAATATTGATAGAACCTATATTTAGTATTTTCATTGTAACGTACTAATAAATATATCCAAAAATTTTTTTCTAGAAGCTTCTAAAATAATCGTAGTGTTTTTCTTTCCTTTCTCTTGAAGGATATTTTCACCTCTATGATCATCATAGGAAAGATTTACATCAACATTACATTTTTTAGATTTTGTTATAATTTTTCTTTCTAAGGCTATAGCCATTGCTAAAGGGTCTGCTAATTCTATCCTTTCACTTCCATATTTATTTTTGTTATATTTTTTTGGATTTTTTTGTATATCCATTGAGAATTTAGAAAAGGATGTATCTATATTTCTGATTTTCTGAATTGTTTCAGGATCAAACCAAGCATATTTTTTAGTTGCATCCCAATCTATCATAATAATTTCCATTCCAGATTGAAGCACTATTTGTGCTGCTTCCGGGTCTACCCAAAAATTAAATTCAGAGAATGGTGTGATGTTTCCAGGACCTAGAGCAGTTCCTCCCATAATAAAACATTGCTTTACTTTTGAAATTATTTTTGAATCTTTTTTTATTGCAAGAGCAAGATTTGTTAGTGGTCCAATAGCAACTATTTCTAATATGTTTTCGAATTGATGAATCTTATTTATAATAACATCTACAGCATTTCCTTTTGTTGCTTTCCTTCCTTTTAAATCAAGCCCTATATCTCCAAGACCATCCTGTCCGTGAAAAAACTCAGAAGTTCTCAGAGTTCTTTTTAATGGTTTGTCTTCTCCAAGATATACGGGTGTATCTTTTTTACAAAGTTCTACTGTATAAAGTGCATTTTGCAAACCTTGTTTAGCGGGAACATTTCCTGCAACAATTGTGATAGCCTCTACATTTATTTGTGTATTATTAAGAGCCATTGCTAAAGCTACGGCATCATCAGATCCGGTGTCAGTATCAATTAATAAATGTCTCATGAAAATAATTAATTTCCTAAAGCAGCAGCTGTGAAAACGTATTTTCCGTTTTTCTCTTCAATAAGATACCAGCGGTTTTTTATTTTAGCAACATCAGAGTTATTGTTCGACCATTCGTTTTCACTACTACAACTATGAAAAAAACTTCCATCTAGAATTATACTCTCGCTAATCAACCCTCTTTCTATCATTAAACGTATTCCAGCACCCCCCTTAGTGGCGATACCATCACCAGTAATAGAAGGATCTTTACTGTTTTGATAATCATCATAAGCCATTTTAAGAAGATTGCTTACACCATCTTCATTATTCATTTCTCCTGTTATTATTTTGGCAAAATATTCTGCTCCTCCTTCTATAATCCATTTCCCATTAGTGTCAGGTTTATCTCTTAATTTTCTACAATTTTCATCAGTTAAATCATGTTGAAATGCATGATAAAGCTCATGAATAACTAGCCCTTGTTTTGCTTCTTCCTTCATTTCTTTTGTGAATCCCATAAGTAATATTCTGAATTTTGGACATACATCAAATTGACTAGATGCATCAGCTCCACCTTCTAAGTATCCTCTATAATTTTTTAATTCTTCTTTTTTATCATTTTTTCCTAAACATGATTTATCAAGCCACTCGGATATCCCAGACATTAAAGTTTCTATCTGGTTTTGTGAGATTATTACCTCATGCTTATTGAAAGGGCTTCCTTCTTTGATAAAAGAGCCTACATCCCAACATACAGCTAGAATATCAGCATTTTGATCTTTCATCTTTTTTGATGCATAGCTAGTCCATGATTCTATCTTAGAAGTACTAACACTGCTTTGATTTAGAACTTTAATTCCTGGAACTGCATTTTTACTTACTTTATCTTCTTTTGAACAATTAAATAAAAAAAATGAAATAAAGAAGATGGAAAATAAATTTTTCATGATTATATAATTTAATTATTTTTTTCTTGCATCAATAAAACTCTTTATAAAATAAATCATTGCGATAGTTGAAGTGAGTAACATGGTAGATACTCTTACAACGGCATTTAATCTTAGAGGGTCATCATTAAGAGCACTATTTAAAGGCATAATATTAGCAAATGATAAAAGAGTTAGAAGCACAGCAATATGTGCAATAATCTTGTTATGATTTTTAATTCCTTTATTACAAAGGAGAATTCCTATACCTATACCCGTAGGGATCATGGATGTAGGAGAAGAGGATTCAAAATACCCCCATAAACCCATAATTAATAATATTATTCCATTAATGAGACTTGCTTTATGTACATTCATACTCAAATAGTTTTAATGCTAATTAAATTTTTTTTCTATACTGAAAGATATCTATTAATTAATTTTTTACGATACTTTCTCCAAAAAATTTCCCAGCCATCCGAGGGATAATTTAAAAATTACTTTATCATATGTTATAATCCCTTTCTTATTTTTTTAAAAATATGTTCATGATTCCAAATAGAGAATGGTCCTTTTCTTTGTTTGTCTATAAATAAAAATGGTTTATTAACTTTTGTAATTTCTGTAGTCCATCCCACTCTAAAAAAAGGAAAGGGTGAAACTTCGTATTTTATAATTTGCCCTATATGTATCTTAGATAAATTATCAAGAATCTCAAAATTCATATGTTTTGGTGTTATTAGAGAAAGGATTTTTGGGTCAGAAAAAAACTCCAACTCTTTTTTAAACTAGTATTTAATTTTCGCTTTGCTTCTAAAGTATAGATTTCCGATTTGTATTTTATTTGTATCATAAAATTTTTCTACTAATTAAATAAAATTTGGTTTTATAATTTTAGAAAATAATTTTTATAATATTATATTGGGCAAAAAAATATGATAAAAAAAGTACTTTTTTTAATTATTACTCTAGCTGGTGTTGTTTACCTTTCTTTCTATTATGATATTTTTAATATCACATTTACACCGGAACAAGAAACAGCATTGTATGCAATGGTTAAACTTTATTTGTTTTCGGTTGCTTACTGTTTTATAGTTAGTGAGCTATCAGTAAACTATAGTCAGGTGGATAAATTTTGGAGTACAATACCTATTGCTTACACATGGTATTTTGCATATGCTAGTGGTATGAATGAAAGATTAATGATTATGGCTTTACTTGTCACATGTTGGGGGTTACGTCTCACATTCAATTTTACTAGAAAAGGTGGATTTAGCATATACTTTTGGAAGGGAGAAGAAGATTATAGATGGGTAGAAGTAAGAAAAAGTATGCCTTTTCTTCAGGGGAGATTTACTTGGGGCCTATTTAATTTATTTTTCATCTGTTTTTATCAGTTGGGATTAATCTTTTTGTTTACCCTACCAGTACTTGCTGCTTGGCAAGGCATTTCTCAACCACTATATTGGGTGGATTATCTTATCACATTTATGATGTTTTTATTTATAGTAATAGAAACAATATCTGATGAGCAACAATATAGTTTTCAGACAGAAAAATATCGTAGAATAAAAAAAGGAGAAAAGTTAGATGGTGATTACAAACTTGGTTTTAGAACTACTGGGCTTTGGTCTTTATCCAGACATCCTAATTTTGCAGCGGAGCAACTCATATTGATATCTTTCTATTTGTTTAGCGTTTCAGGTACTGGTCAATGGTTTAATTGGTCTATTATTGGTTGCTTATTATTAGTTGTTCTATTTTACAACAGTGCAAATTTCAGTGAAGAAATTAGTTCTAAAAAATATCCTATGTATAAAAAATATCAGAAAAACGTTCCCGTTTTTTTACCTAAATTTTTTGGAAGAAATAATAATTGGAAATAATATACGTTTCTTATTTTTTAAAATCTTTATAAATCATGCTTGGTTGAATACTTTTATTTTTTTGATATTTGTTACTTACATATGTTTCATAGTCACCGTTTAGGCTATGATAATATATTTGACAAATTTCTACTCCTGGATATACTTTTACTGGTTGCACACAAAAAATTTCTAGAGTCCAATATCCTTCAAATCCTACATCACCAAAGCCAGCAGTAATGTGTACAAATAAACCGAGCCTTCCTACAGAAGACCTTCCTTCAAGCATAGGAACAAGATTTTTTGTTTTGGTATATTCTTCTGTTCTTCCAAGATAAAGTTTATTTGGTTTCAGAATTAATCCTTCTTTCGGAATTATAACTTTCTTAGTATTTAAAGGTTTTTTCATATCGAAGACTTCATCTTCATAAACTAAGAGTTTATTATGAAGTTTTAAATTGTAGCTATTAGGATTAAGTTGTTTTTTATCAAAAGGATCAATAATAATATCTTTACCCAATCTTTTTTCAATTTCAATTCCTGATAAAATCATAAATTTTAAATTAGTTTTTCAAGCAGTGATTTAGTAGCTAAAATCCCATCATGTGACGATAAATAACTACCTTTATTTAGCAACATAGATAACATTGCACCTTCATATTCAATACCAACATATCCACTGAAATCAGAATTTTTAATTATTTCCATCATTCGTTTGTAATCAGTTTTAGTTTCGTTACCATTTTTGTCAAAATCGTGAGATTTAGCACTGATCCCTTTCGCATAGGGAATGAGTTCTTCTACGCCTAGGTATTTATCATACTTCATTTCACATTCTCTATCAACATTTGCAAAGTTGAGATCTCCTCTTGTTTGACAAAAATTAAAATCACCAAAATCTGGTAAGCTACCAACAAATTCATTATTTATATTTTTAATAAGTCCGGAAAGCCATTTTCCATTCCCAGTTAATCCTCCATGATTTTCAATAACTACACTAATATTAGATTGGCAACTATATTCGATAAGTTTTGAAATGCTTTCACTACAAACTTCTTGAACTTCTTCTGCGGTACCATCGTTTGATTTAAGATTTATTCTAATAGAATGACAGTCTATTTTTGCTGCTGTATCTACCCATATTTTATGAAAATCTATTGCTCTATTCCTTTCTTCAGATGACAATGAAGCTAAGCTGGGACCCGATTCCATCGTTAGAATATTGATATCATCGACTAGTATAATGGTATTATTTACACCATTATCATTCGATTTTTGTTTAAGTTCTTTCAAAAAAGCTTCATTATTTTCCCTTCCTGTGAATGCAATAGACCAGTATTCTGCACCATCAAGTTGGTAAGTATTTCTAACCATCTCTGGAAAATCCTTAAGGTCAAACTTCCCTGCCATCATAAGAGGAGCAAATGAATAGACTTGTAATGATATTTTTAAGTTAGATTCTTTTTTTTCAGGTTTGCATGAATAAAGAAAAAGAGAAGATGGAAGGGTAGCGGCAAAAGATAATCCTATACTAGATTTTATAGAATTTTCTATGAATTCTCTTCTTGTACTATACATTGATTTTTAATTAATTTTAAATAAAATTATTATTTTTTTAATTTATATATGCAAAATTTTTAATCCTTTTTGTGCTTTAATGGAAAAAAATCTAAAAAAAAATTTAAAGCCAAAGTGTCATAAAATTATAATGGCATTATACTTGCATAAGTATTATAAAAGTAAATCATGAAAAATAAATCTATAATCTTTACTCAAAGGCCTAAGGAGATGCCTTCATTAGATAATTTTTTAGTACAGGATGAAAAGACTCCTTCTTTATCAAATGGACAAATCCTTCTAAAATCATTGTATATTTCTGTAGATCCATATTTAAGAGGAAGGATGAATAACATGAAATCTTATATCCCCCCTTTTGAAGTTGGACAACCTATGAAATCGGGGATAATCGCAAAAGTTATCAAATCAAAGAACAAAAATTTTTCTGAAGGATCATACTTTTATGGTGAGCTTGATTGGAAAATATTTCAGGTGTCTGATGGTAGAGGTTTATTTCCTATTGATGAGGGACTAGCTCCTTTTTCTTCCTATCTTGGAGTTATGGGTGGTACTGGCTTTGCAGCGTATTTTGGATTACTTGAAATAGGAAAGCCAAAAGAGGGCGAAACATTGGTGGTCTCTGGTGCAGCTGGAGCAGTTGGTTTAACGGTTGCACAAATTGGAAAAATAAAAGGATGTCGAGTTGTTGGCATTGCTGGTTCTGATGAAAAAGTGAAGAAATTGAAAAATGAATTTGGACTAGACAGCGCAATAAATTATAAAAACAACGAGAATATGGTAGAAGATATAAAAAATGCTTGTCCTAATGGGGTGGATATTTATTTTGATAACGTTGGAGGACCAGTATCAGATGCTGTTATTTCTAATGCAAATAATTTTTGCAGAATTCCTGTATGTGGAGCAATATCTCAGTACAACGAATCGAAACTATCTTTGGGACCAAGATTAAATCCATTTGTCATTAGTAGAAGAATAAAAATGGAAGGCTTTATTGTATTTGATTATGCACATAGATATTTGGAAGCTCAAATGCAATTAGGAAAGTGGATAAAAGAAGGTAAAATATCTTTAGAAGAAACTATTGTTGAAGGCTTTGAAGAAATACCTGGTGCTTTTTTAGGTTTATTTTCTGGAAAAAATACAGGTAAAATGATTGTCAAAATTTAAATTTGAATATTATGAAAAGAAAAGTAAATGCAATATGGAAAGGAGATGGAGCTGACGGAGATGGAGTTTTAACAGCACAAAGTGGTGCATTCAACAATATGCCCTACAGTTTTAAGACAAGATTCAAAAATGATGATGGTACTCTCGGAACCAATCCTGAAGAACTCATAGCGGCTGCTCATGCAGGCTGTTTTAATATGAAATTGAGTTTTGTTTTGAATGAATCCGATTTTCATCCTGAAGAATTAAATACAGACGCTGTTTTAACTTTTGAAGATGGAAAAGTAATTTCTATAGAACTAAATTTACAAGCAAAAGTTTCTGGTATCAGTGAAGAAAAGTTACAGGAGTTAGCTGATGAAGCAAAAAATAATTGCCCTATTTCAGGTGCTTTGAACTGTGAGATTATTTTAAATGCTTCTTTAAGATAATTTTTTTGTTTATTTTAACCGAATGAAAAGTAAATCTTTATCTTTATTATTGGCAGTTTTTTTGTTACTTCCAACTTCTATTGAAACCTTTATATACTTTTCAGATCACAAACATGAAATATGTAATGAAGATGGAATTCATTTTCATGAAAATTTACCTGATTGTCATTTATGTTTGTTAACTAAAGTTAGTTCCGAAGATTTTTTATTATCAATTGTTCATTTACCTATCATAATTATTTTAGATGATAATTATGAGCTCAACTCTTTTTATTCTAGCAAAGAATTTTACTTCAACCTAAATAATAGAGGTCCTCCTAGTAAGATATCTTAATTTTTTAAGTGTTATTAGCGCTTTAGATTTATTTCTTAAATCTAATTTTTTTCAATTTTTTTAAACTTATTTTTTATGAAAAAGTATCTTTTGATATTTTTATTCGCGTTTATTTTATTTGATGTTTTTTCCCAGGTTTCTATTTCCGGAATTATACAAGAGTCAGGATCTGGAGAGAGACTTCCTTATGCTAATATTCTTATAAAGGAGATAGATTTAGGGACTACTACAAATGAGAATGGATATTTTACCTGTGTCACTTGCTTTGGCTCAGGCAGCAAAAGAGAGCGGATGGGGCACTTCTAGATTTGCTTTAGAAGGTAATGCATTATTTGGACAATGGACATGGAGTAAAAAAGGTATTTCTCCAAAAAATAAAGATCCAAACCAAA
>CAZYIL010000028.1:0-14336 GCA_964646945.1 uncultured Marinoscillum sp.
AATTCAAAGAATCTCCTAAAGGAACTAATAAGTTAGTTATAATGATGTTTTTATTTTTTATTATAGGATTAACTCTAATTATTTTTTCAAGATTTAATTGAATCTGGTTTTATGACAAAAAAAACTCTTTTATTCACTTTTCTATTTTTATTGTCGACAAGTATTTTTGCACAAAAAAAATACGTTTCTATCACAGGAAGTGATGGTAATGATGGCTCAATAGAACACCCATATAAGACAGTGTCAAAAGCCTTGTCTGAAACTACTTCTGGTGAAATTCTTATTAGAAAAGGAAGATATATTGAAGAAATACTTATCGATGGAAAAAGCAACATAACAATTAAACCTTATGAGAACGAAAAAGTAATATTTGATGGAACTATAGATATCAGTTCGTTTGCTTGGAATAATACTGGAAATAATATTTATAAGACAACAATTGATACAGCAATTTGGCAATTATTTGTTGATAATAAAGAAATGATTATGGCTAGATGGCCAAATGCACAGTTTTCTGATAAAACAATATATAATTGGAGTTCATGGGCACAAGGAGATGAGGATAATAGTAGCAATGGATCTCTAAATGTTGATGCAAGCTTTCATGACATGTCTTTAATTAACCATTCGCTAGATACTGCTCATGCAATTTTAAATATTGGATCATTCAGAACTTGGAATAGAAAAATTAACCATACCAAAGGAAATAATAGTTTTACCTATGATCAAGTTACTGCACATGCTTATAAGACTAAACACCATTACTTTTTTATAGAAGGTGATTTAGATTTATTAGATACCTTGAATGAATGGTATCATAACCCAACATCAAAAGAGTTATGGTTAATGACTGATGGACAAAACCCCAATAATCTCAGCATACGAGGCAAAGTATCTTCATATTCTGTTACTATAAAAAATTCTTCTAATATTAATCTTCAAGGTATATATTTCTTCTCATCAACTTTTAAAGCTTTAGCAAGCAATAACCTACTTATTGAAGATTGTCATTTCTCCTATCCATCTACGTCGAAAAGAATGATTGGAGATCTAGGAACACCATTTGCTTCTTCATTAGGCCTAAGCGGTCCGTCAAACAAAGTCAATGACAGTAAAATAAATAGATGTCTATTCGAACACACTGATGGTGATGCATTAAGAATCTACGGAGATAGAAATTATTTAGAAAATAATTTTTTTCAAAACATCGATTTTACTGTTTCTGAATTACCTGGTCTGATGGTTACAATAGACATTAGTGGAGATAAAAATATTATAACAAAAAATACTATTCGCGATGTTCAGGCATCAGCAACTGTTTCCCCGGGAGCAAGAAGCGAATTTTCTTACAATAATGTAACTAGAACTGGAAGACTTCAATCTGACGGATCAGTCTTTCAAGGAACAACTAACTCTGTTGCGGATGCTATAATTCATCATAACTGGATATATAAGACCCCAAAATATGCGCTTAGATTTGATGCGCCAGGAAATGATCCTAACGCTGCAGGACAAAGAGGAAAAATGTATAACAACGTATCATTTGAAACAAATGGCATAATGGTAAAAGGAGATCATCATTATATAAGCCATAACACAGTATTAAATAGTATAAAAAACGGAATAATTATTCTTGATGAAGAAAATTCTAACCAAAATACTTATATACAAAATAATTTGGTAGATAAATTAAGTGGTCATAGAAGCAAAAATAATTTTGATGATAATAATGGTGATGGGAAACCTGACTATAAAATTCCAGGGACATCATCAAATAACTGGAATGGGTGGGACTCGGTTAAGACAAATTATACTAATGAAAGTAATATCAATAGCATAATTTATACCCTAATAGATACAGCAACTTTTATGCCCAAAGAAGAATCTGTATTAATTGATGCAGGCATAATTATTGACTCAATAACTCAGCAGGTTAGCGGATCCTCACCAGATATAGGAGCATACGAATATGGTGGAAATGTCTGGAAGGCAGGAATTGAAGGATGGCAACCTAAATTTTATCCTTGGACTTTTGTTTTAGATACTGATCATGATGGTATTAATGATGATGTTGATAACTGTCCACTAATTTCAAATCCCAATCAGCTAGATACCGATGATGATGATATTGGAGATGCATGTGATTCAAATGATGATCGACCTAAAGTTACTTTAGCAGTAGATAAAACTTCAGTAGCAGAAAATCAAGAAAAATCAACTCTCTATGCAACCCTAAGCACTTCTCATTCTAAAGATGTTACAATAAAATTAAAAGTATCTGGCACAGCTACAGCAAATCAAGTAGACTACTTTTATAATAGTGATTCATTAACTATCAATTCTAATGATAGCATCGGAACTCTTGATTTTATGATTGTCCAAGACCAAGAAGATGAGCAAGAAGAAACTATTCTTATAGAGATAGACACAATAATTAATGGATTAGAAGACAGTATACAACAGGTTACCATTACCATTCAAGATGATGATAATCCTGTAACTACAGGAATAGAATCTTCCAGTATCATTGAAAAAGTATATCCTAACCCTACAAAGAATAATCTTACAATTGTATTAAAAGAAAATATAGAAATTAGAAAAATAGAATTTTTGAATTACAGTGGTAAAATAATACAACCAAATAAAGTATCAAGAAAGAACAATCAAGTTAACATCAATGTGGATAACCTTGAAAAAGGATTATACATACTAAATCTATCTTCTGATAAACAAATCTATACAGTGAAAATTATTATTGAAAAATAAAATTAATTACATTTAAAAAAGTTATGTCATTAATTCTCCATTCAATTTGCGCTTTTATTATTTTATTTTTTCTTATATCATCTGTTATAGTTGCAATTGATGCTCTTATTTATAAAAAAAGGTATGATATAAAGCATAAAAAGTATTTTTTAATAACTTTTATATTTTCTCATATACAACTTTTGTTAGGTCTTACCTGGTATATAATCTCTCCTTATTATCAAATATTAACAACTGGTGAAATGGGGATAATTATGAAAAATGCAGATACTAGACTTTTGGTCATCGAACATCCAATTACAATGGTTATTGCAATAATTATAATTACCTTAGGATGGTTTAATTTTAAAAAACAAACCATTGATTATAATAAATATAAAACCATTGCCATCTATTATACTATAGCGCTAATACTTATTTTATTAAGAATACCATGGGGACAATGGGATATGATATATTAAAATTCTATATTTAAAAATCTTTATTCCTAACTCTATATTTTATAGTTACCAAGGGTAAAATAACCCACAATAAAAGAAGAGAAAAAGAACTAATAACTCCAATATTTGTTCCAAAAAATTTTTGAAATATTGCTCCTGTATATCCTAATAAAACAGATATATCTAGTTTTAACAATATCAATATTCTTGATAGATCGATTGGGTTCAATATTGTTGTAATCAGAGTGAATTTATCTAATGGGTATTCTTCAAAAATTAATAAAAAAGTAATAAATAAAGCATCATATATTAAAGCAAAAAATAACCATATCAATATAGAATAACTAAATCCTTTAATTTTGTTTTCATTATTTAAAGCTACATTGAATGATATAGCAGTAAAGATGAATGTAAGAAAACATCCTGTTGATAACAAATAAATAAAATTAAAAACCTGATAAGATTCAAAAAGTCCATAAAAAACAAAAGGAATACCTATTCCAATAACCTGACTCATGCTTAATGAAATAGCTACCCCTAAATATTGAGCAATAAATATCGTCTCTCTATTAATTGGTTGCGCTAAAAGAATTTCAGTATATTCTCTTGAGTTATAATAATATATTACTCCAAAAATCGTGCCAATTAAAGGAGAAAGAATTAAAATAATGTTCATTAGTGTGAGAATAGATGTTGAAAGATCTCGATTTAAAAAAAGTAATATAAAACCAAGAAATAAATAAAAGAGAAAATAAGAAAAACTCCATCTGCTCCTTGCAAAATCAAGAAAAGTATATTTCATTATTTTAATCATTATTGATATTTAAAATATGTGCTATTGAATTTTCTAAATTGTTTTTTTGTGTGTTCTTTTTAATTTGATCTACCGTGCCATCAAAATGCATTTTTCCTTCAAGTAAAAAAACTATCCTATCTGCTATTTCTTCAACAAAATCCATGATATGAGAACTTAATAGTATTATTCTATTTAAATGTTTATAATCATTGATTAGTTTTTTTAATTTAACAAGAGAAAGGGGATCAAGACCTGTTGTGGGTTCATCCAAAATAATTATAGGCGAGTTGAACATAAAAGCCAAAACAATATTAACCTTTTGTTTAGTGCCACCTGAAAGGGTTGAAATTTTTTTTTCTAAAGAAGATTCTAAATTAAAAAATTTTATTAAATCATTTTCAACACTCTCTTGTGATCTAAAAATTTTAAAAATATTAATTATTTCTCTGAGTTTTAAATTTGAAGGAAAATTTGCTACTTGAGGCATATATGAAATCTTATCTCTATATCTCCATTTATTGATTACATTTTTATTATCAATTTCTATAGAACCACTGTCTGGGATAACCATACCTAAAATACTTTTTAATAAAGTTGTTTTTCCAGAACTATTTGGACCTAACAGTGCAAATACGTTACCATTATCAATATCTATATTTATTCCTTCTAAGACCTTAAGCTTTCCAAAACTCTTATGAAAATCTTTTATGTTTATTGTCATTTATTTAATAATTTTCATCAATGGTTCCTTATCTACTAAGAAGATAGGAGTAAAAATTGGAGAGACATTCTCTGCGAAATTTATTGCCTCTACAAAAAAACTTCTTAATAAAATTATTGATTCAGGTAACCTCTCAACAAGAAAAGAAAAAAGCTTTACTGGACGAAAAGGGATGTCTCCTATACCATTAGCATCCAAATCATATCCTGAATATTTGCTCCAATAATTATTTTTAAAAAGATTATCATTTTTTGATCCAGTATATGACAAATCAAATGAATTTGAAATAAAATTATTATTTAAAAAAAGGTTATCATAACATGCTCCTAAAACCTTTACTGCCCATCCATTGCTAATAAAAGTATTATTGTAATAATTGATTCTTGTTGATCCCTCAATATTTATTCCTATAGTATTATTGTCAAATAAATTGTTTCTTATCTCGGAATCATATATTTCTTTTAACAATAACCCATAAGAAGATGCCCCCCAGTTATTCAAAAAATGATTGTTTTTCATTGTAATTTTCTTTGAAAACATGACAGCAACACCAGCCCCGTTTTTTTCAAAAGTATTCCCGTTGTACTCATTATTATTTGAAAACATAAAATGAAGACCATATCTAAGGTTATTAATGCTGTTATTGCCTTTGATTACTGAATGGTTTACAAACTCCAAATATATTCCATCTCTCATATTTGATATGTTATTGTTAATTACTTCAATATTATTTGAATGCCAAAGATGTATTCCATTTGCGGAATTATATTGATTTTTAGCACTACCAATTATTCTATTATTTCTTATGTGACCTCCACTTGATTTATAAATTAAAAATGCAAAAAATGGATTTCTAATTGTTAAATTTTCCAAATAAAAATTATGAACATCATACACATAAATTGCTGCTATATCTTTTTGAAATGACTCCTTTATATTTAGTAATGTAAAATATAAAATGGATACATTATCAGAATAAATATTGAAAACACCACCATTAAAATTAGCATCAATGATAGCTTTTTTTCCCAATAAATAGATTGGATGATTTATGTCTATATTAAATTCATCATAAATTCCTTCTTTAACAATGATAGTATCATAAGGTTTTGACAAACCTATTACTTTTTTAATACTTCTATGTATACATTCTTTACATACAATTCTTTGTTTTGAAATAGAATCATTGTACAAACAGGAAAAAAGAAAAACAAAAAAAACAATTCTTAACATAGAGTTAATCTTTCATGTAAAAAACATATTTTAATTAATTATTTAAAATATTATATTTATTAATTAACCCATCCCAATCATAAACTTCTCCCCCCTTCTTTTCTTGAAAGTCATTTGCTTTTACTTTTGAAGCAAATGCCGTGAGATATTCTCCCATAGGGCTTGGAATAGATTTTGAAAAAAGAAAAAATGATGTTTTTGCATCAATTAATTCTATAGGTTTATCATAAGTGCTAACCAAAAAATGAGAATATTCATTGCTGTTTTTTTCTTTTAAATTATTTAACATGCATTCAACAGAATCAAAAGTATAAGTTTTTCCTTTTCTTGTAATTAACTGTGATGCATGTTTTTTATCAACTATTGTCATCAGACAAAAATCGCATTGATCTATACCAAAATTTATCTTTTTTGGTTCTGATGAACAAGAATAAAACACACTAACAAGAACTATAATTTGTAAAGACTTAATTAATGGTTTTTTATAAAATGGAAACAACGAAATGATCATGTAAATGAGATTTTTAAATCTAAATAATAATTTTTCCTCAACTTTTGAAAAATAGAATGAAATAAGTGTCATCAGCATACCTAAAAAAAGAAAATACGAACCTAGTGCTGGATAGGAAGTTGCTTCGAAATTTAGGATAACTTTCTTCCCAATTAATGGAGGCTGATAAGCTAAAGGGTTTCCCAAATCATCAACAAATTTTATAGCCGCTGACTCACTAAGGTTATGTCCATAATTATACTCCCATAACCAAAAATCATACATTCCTAAACTACCGATTATGGACATTAGAATAAACCATAATAGGTAATAATTTCTTTGACCTAAAAAGCCAAAAATTACACCTAATAAAGACATAAATAGAACTATATAAGGAAAATAATCAAATTCTTTGATGTATTCAGGGATTTCTTCCATCCCAATATAATGATTCATTAAATTTATATTTTTTAAATCATGCGGATTCATATCAGTTATTTTATTTATCCATATGTTCATTCCAATTGGTTCTGGATATTGTGGAGCTCCTAATGTTATTGTCCACATTGGAAGAATAAATAAAACAAGTAGGCATAGTGATCCTATTATCATAATTATTTGTGATTTCTTCATAAAATTTTATTAATTATTTTTACCATTTTTCTCGTATATTATTCTCCATCCAAAGACCACTTCAATTCCACATTAGAATCTTTGGAAGATACTCTAACATAACCCTGCATTTCTTGATGAAGTGCAGAGCAGAAATCTGTACAGTAAAAAGGCCATACTCCTTCATTTTGTGGTTTCCATATAAATGTTTCAGTCTGACCAGGCATAATTAATAATTCAGAGGTATTAGCACCTATCATGCTTATCCCGTGAGGGACATCAAAATCTTGTTCTAAGTTTGTTACATGAAAGTACACCTTATCTCCTACTTTAATACCTTCTATATTATCAGGGGCAAAATGACTTCTAATTGTTGTCATATAGATATGTACTTCATTACCATCTCTTTCTACTCTAGCTTCAGATTCATTTCGCACAACATATGGATGATGATTTTCTTCTAGTTTATATATTTTCTTAGAATTCGGTTGAATTAATTCCGCTGGAGCAGCTGCAGCATAATGAGGTTCTCCTATGGTAGGAAAATCTAGAAGCAATTCCATTTTTTCACCAGAAATATCATATAATTGTGCAGAATGAAATAATTCTGGTCCAGTAGGCAAATAACGATCTTTAGTGATTTTGTTCATTGCTAATAGATATTTTCCAAATGGTTTTTGTGAATTTCCACCTGGAATCATTAAATGTCCTACAGAATAATAAGTTGGCTTTCTATCTAACACTTCCCAAGTTCCTAATTTCCATTTGACAACTTCTGACGAAATAAAAAAGGTGGTATAAGCATTTCCTTTGGCATCGAATTCTGTATGAAGAGGTCCTAATCCTGGCTGTTTAACTACACCAGCCAGCGCATCTTCAAAGTTAATTATAGGAATACCATAAGCTTCTCCATCAAACTTTTCATTTTCAATAGCATTAATCATTTTTGTAAAAGAATGAACGGTAACATCTGCAGACAACTTCCCACTTCCCACAATATATTCTCCAGATGGATCCACATCACAACCGTGAGGTGATTTTGGCATTGGTACAAAATATACAACTCCAGGAGATTCTGCAGGATCAATTACTTTTACCTCTTTTATCATTTTTGATGTAGCAGAATGTGTGTATTCATCATATTGATTATGAGCATAATTTGTTTTCATCACTTTGTATTTTCCCTCCTTTATATATTCTTCTGCTTTTTTCCAGTTTACAGCTGCTATATAGTCTTTATCTCTCTGAGATGCATTCACCTCTAACAAAGAATTTTCTTCTTCAACATTATAAGTTGTAAAAAACATCCAACCATGTGATTTCCCTCTTCCAGGATGAGCTTTATCATAATCAAATCCAGGCATCATAACCTGAAATTCCAAATTCATTTTTCCATCTTCAGGGTTCACTTTAATAAAAGAAAGTGCTCCTTTAAAATTTCCTTTATAATGATCTATGGGCATATCTCTTTGTGGTACTGGAACACCAAATCGAGTCCCTGCAACAACATATTCTGTGTTATCTGTTACATAAGGAGAACTATGATTCCCAGCAGAGTTTGGTAATTCAATAATTTCAACTGTTTCAAAAGTTTTTAAATCAATTCGAGCCACTCTGGGTGTATTATTTTCATTAATAAAACACCATCTTCCATCTATTTCACCATTTGTTTGGGATAAATCAGGATGATGTGCATCTCCCCATGGCACAAATCCATAAGAAGTATTAAACATAGGTTTGGTTTCTTCATTATATCCATAAGCTTTTTCGGGATCTTGTGAAAAGACAGGAATTATTTTAAAAAGTCTACCAGAAGGAAGGCCATACACTGATAATTGTCCGCTATATCCTCCTGAAATAAATGCATAAAACTCATCATACTCTCCTGGAGGAACATATACCCTTTCAGCATTATTATTATCCAGAGCTCCCTTACTAGAAATATTATTAGTTGAACAACTCGATAATATAAACAACAATGCTATTAAAATAGTCAATAAAGACAAGAATAGTGTTCCTGAATTTGAAGAAATTATTAATTGATTTTTCATTTTTATATTCTGTTTAATTAATTATATATCAATTTCTCTAAAATACTCTAGTATAGCCCTTGCCTCATCCTCATGTAAACTTTGATTGGCCATAGGAGCTAAAAATTCCATCAACAACTTCCTTGCCTGTTCATTTTCTTTTACCATGCCCTCTGGATTTAATATCATATTCATAATCCATTCTGGAGATCTTTTTTTAGTTACACCAGATATCATAGGTCCGATTTTTCTTTTATCTATACTATGACAAGCAGTACATTTATTTTCAAATATTTCTTTTCCCCGAATTGCCATAGAGTTATCAATAGTATTAGAAAGAGATATAGAAGACACTGGTCCAACTCCTTTATCATCCATCGGGTTCACTTTTTCTATATTAATTTCATTCTTTTTTTTCATCGGTAATTCGGGTGACTTTCCAGCGCCAAACCATGCTTCTGGTTGTGAGCACCCTAAAACAAAAAACACATTAGATATTACCATCA
The DNA here is from genome assembly GCA_964646945.1 of uncultured Marinoscillum sp. Classification (GTDB taxonomy): domain Bacteria; phylum Bacteroidota; class Bacteroidia; order Cytophagales; family MED-G16. Next base: position 9,595 of record CAZYIL010000028.1, read on the forward strand.
ATAACAATTTATTTTTCATATCATTAATTTTATTTATAACAAAACAAAATTATTTAGGGAGTCAAATAAAAAATATGATAATTGTCACTTAATAGTATTTTTATAAAAAATATCTGATTTATGTGGAATGATTCTGTATATATCTTTCCATTTTTAATGCTTTAGGAAATAATATATTATTTTCAAGATGAATATGAATATGTAAATTATTTTCCAACTCTTTTAATGCGTAGTATAAAAATTTAATGCTGTTACAAGCTCCTTTTTTACAAGTATAATTATTTGTAGAAGAATTAATTTTTTCAAAAATATTTCCAGCTACAAGATGTTCTTTTTCCATAACACTTATAAGATTACTTATTGAAAAAAAAATTTCTGTAATCATAGTTTGATTTTTTTTGGTTTTTAATAATTCAATGATACGAGGAAATAAAATATTTTCTTCCTTTATCAAATGTTGCTCCAGTTCTAAATGAATTTGATTAAATAATGTTGATGTTTTACGAAGTTCTGGGAAAATATTTTCATATTTTCTAACAACTTTTTTTAACAAAGATTTGATAATAATACTTTTTTCTCTGGTATAATCATGATGTTCTAGTATAATATGATCTATTAAATCATCTAGTTCCATCTTATTATAAGATGGAACTTTTGGTAAGTTTTCCAACATCTTTATTTCATCAATTAAAAGTCTATAATCAATTTTTTTTTCACGACAAACGGAATCAAGTGTTTTATTAGCACCACAACAAAAATCTATCTCATGTTTGCTGAAAATTGGGATTGTTCTAATATCATTAGATACAATCTCCGATATTTTTTTATCCCTCATAATGATATAATTTTTAATCTTCCAACTTTGATTGAACTGCTATTATAGCCGCAATGATTAATGACAAAGCAAGAGATATAATGGTTGATATAACTACTAGCATCCAAAATAAATCCATAACATATAATTTTTATAAAGTTTATAATTCGTTAAAAATTAAAAAATGATAATTATCAGCTATTTATTTATTATCTTAAAAATAAAAGCAATTGTCAAAGTGTGATCAATGCATTATAAGGAGATTAAATGCCTTAAAATCATTACATTCTGATGAGTTAAGGTCAATTACTAAATCTAAAAACGAGAAGGTTTTTAATAGGGGGGATTACATATTTAAAGAAGGAAAATATCTAAATGGGATTTATTGTATTAGTTCTGGAATTTGTAAGCTTGTAAAAAGTGTCGAAGGAAAAATTAGAATTTTGAAATTTATTAAACAAGGAGATTTGCTGGGATTAAGAAGCCTGATGTCTAATGATTCAGCCAAATTATCTGCCATTGCAATGAATAGAACGAAAGTTTGTTTTATTCCTAAAGAAGAAATAATAAACTTGACACGTCAAAATTATAATTTTTCACATAAGATAACTGATGCCATGTGTCATGATCTTCTTAAGTCAAATGATAAAGTCGTAGAACTATCTACCAAAAATGTTGAAAATAGACTTGCGGCTTTTTTGCTTGAATTTGAAGAAGATTTTGGTTTAGATAAAAATGGGTTTATAAAGTTCAAATTGTCAAGAGAAGAACTAGCTGGAATAGTTGGTACCGCAACTGAATCCCTTATTAGGAAATTATCTGTTTTTAAAAACAAAAATCTTTTAATTATGAAAGAGAAAAAAATAAAACTGATCAATAAGAAAAAACTCAAAGAAATTAGTTTAATTACTTAAAAAAGAAAGCTAAAAAAAATTAATTAAATGTCTATAGATTTGAAATTAATAATGAATAAGCCTAATAACAATAAGAATAGGTGTTGATAAAAAATAATATTATGAAAAACAATAAAAAATTATTCTATACAATCATTTCTATCGTTTTATTAGTTACTACAACAAACTGTAGCGCACCAACTAACACCAATAATGAACTTCTAGACGCAAAAATGCAACTTGAAAAAGATTTAGCTATGTACGAAGACACATGGAATAGATTTTTAAAAGGTGATACTGCAGTGGTTAATTCAGATAGGTTTCAAGAAGACGTAGTCGTAGTAACAGCTCAGGGAGATATTGTCGGAATAGAAGCAACTAAAAATTATTATATGAATTATATGACTGGATTCTCAGATATAGAATTCACTATACTCGAGGTAATAGGTCAAGGAGATAGACTTGTTAAACATTGGAATTTTAAAGGAACACACACAGGAGAATTTTTCGGCATGCCTGCATCAGGAAACAAGTTAGATCTTTCCGGGACAACACTTGTTACAATGAAAGATGGTAAAATTGCGAGAGAACATGATTTTTTTGATATGATGTCGATGGTAACTCAATTATCCAAGGGGGATGTAAATGCAGATGTACAAAACCCAGGTGTGTTATAATTAATTATTAACAACGAGATTAACTTCCCTTTCAAGATCATCAAGGCTAACCATATACAATTTTAAGAAAGTCATTTTGATTTCGAGATATCTTTTAAACATAATAAATTTTGCTTTCAATTTATCATCACTATTAATTGCTCCATTTAAAATCTGTGAATAACGTTTCATAGAAATTTTGTCATTATCTCTAGCTAAGATCACATTTGAATGATTTATTGCAAGAAAGGGAAGGAAACTTTGTTTTAATTCTTTCTCATATTCAACTGTTGTTTCAACGTATGAAAGTGATGTGTTATGTAGCTTACTTAGTATCTCCTTGATTTTATCAGATTTAACATACTTCAGATCTCCAGAGTTAATTATCGAATAGTATCTGTTCATAGGAGGATAAAAAACTCTATAAATAATCAATATATTTTCAATTCTTCTTTTACTAGTAGTGATTTTTAAAATAGAGTCTACACTAAAGATTCCATTACTAGGATATAGAAATTCATCTAATAATCTAATATCTGAACCCCATGTTTGTTTTCTTACTTCACAGTAATTTTTAATCTCATTAATTTCCATTTGGAGACTGGTTAATACCTTAATTCTTTCTCTCTCATTTTGATTATCAATAGATAATTCATTCAACCAAAAAGAAACACTTATACCAAGCACAATTACAACAAATTCAAAGGAATATTTTATAAGATATTTTTTTTTCAATATTGACTCATTTTATTTTATCTAATCTACTTTAATTCACTTAAAATTCAAAAGGTAGGTAAATTTTGAAATTACTTAGGCTTTTATTATCTAAAAAGAATGTATTTTCCACATTGGATTTAATTTATTAACAACATTAAATGTTTCACAAGTTTTAATATGTGCACCAGGTAAATAACCTGTACTAATTAGAAATTCTTTTGTAATTTCTGTGCCAGTAAATTTAAATATCTTTTTGAAAAGTTTTACCCACGTATCTAAAGGTAATGGATGATTATAATCTAACCATTTTTTAAATGAACCATAAGATTTTTGTAGTTCAACTATTTTATTCGCATTATAAATTACTGCATCTATTTTTAATTTATTTCGAATTATTTGAGAGTCCTCAATTAACCTTTTAAGGTCATCATCACTAAAATTAGCTACCGTTTTTATATCAAAGTTTGAAAATGCTTTTCTGAAATTTTCCTGTTTATTAAGAATAGTTGTCCAAGATAATCCAGCTTGATTGATTTCTAAGAGTAATCTACCAAATAATTCATTATCAGAATCTATAGGAAAGCCATACTGATTGTCATGATATGCTTTATGAATATTACTATTATCTAAATTACTAACATATTCACAATAAGAATTTGGTTTTTCCATCATAATTTATTTTTAATAGATATAAATTAAAGATACATCTCATTGTCAATTTGTTTCACAATCTGTATATTGAAAAATAACTAAAAATAAATTTAAAATGAAAAATATTCTCTCACTCTCAATTTTGTCTTTGATTTTGATATCATGTAACACATCTATTCAAAATCAAACCGAAAACATCAATGAACCAACCGTTATTGGTTCAAATACAATGGATGATGGTAAAATAAATTCAATAATTGTTGGTGATACTAACAATGAACAAATTTGGATAGACTACATTCAAGCTCATAATGATAGAAATTTGGATAAAATAGCAGAAATTAATGCTGATGACTGGGAAGGATATACACCGGATGGTAACGTAGTAAAAGGAAACGATGCACATATTGAATTCTTAGATAATTGGTTCAAAACATCAAATCCACAATGGAAAATAAAATGGATGATTGCTAATGCTGCTGAAAATGAAGATGGTATAATGACACAATGGTTAACCACAGGTAATGATTATACAAATATTGATGAAGAAGGAAATGAACTTTTAGAACACCATGTTCATGATATTCAATTCACCAATGGTAAAATCAAGAGAATTAATGTTTACTCTCGATCAAAACCACAAGAATAATTAAATTATAATTTCATTGCTCTTTTCAATTCTTCAGTAACACGAAAACCTGATTCTATTGCTCCATTCATAGAAGCTCTTTGAATTGCTGTATGTTCACCAGCAAAGAAAATAGGTTCCTCCGGTTTTGCCAATATCTCTCTATAATCTTTCTGACCAACTCCAGCGAATGAATAACTGGCTTTAACCCAAGGATCTTCATTCCAATATTTTATAATCCCTTTTTCCCAATATTTTGATGCTTCTGGCCATATAATTTTACAAGTATTTTGAGCAATCTCCAACCTTTCATTTTTATCGAGCCTTCCAAGCAGTATTGCATCTTCTCCCGAAGTAAAACTTAGCAATATTCCTCTTGGTCC
>CAZYIL010000029.1:0-13979 GCA_964646945.1 uncultured Marinoscillum sp.
TGTTTTTGTAATAAAAACTGGACATCAGAAAAGTTTATTAATTCTTCAATTAAGAACATAAGATCTACTGTTGGTAAAGAAAATGTAATCTTAGGTATATCTGGGGGGGTAGATTCATCAGTTACTGCTTTTTTGCTTCACAAGGCTATAGGTAGAAATCTTTTTTGTGTTTTTATAGACAATGGTTTATTAAGAAAGAATGAATTTGATAGTGTACTTAAGTCATACAAGGATTTAGGTTTGAATATTATAGGAATTGATAAAAAAGAAAAATTCTATAATTCTTTACTTTCAAAGATTGATCCAGAAGATAAGAGAAAAGCAATAGGAAAAGCTTTTGTTGATATTTTTGAGGAAGAGTCAAGAAAAATTAGCAATGTTAAATGGTTAGCTCAAGGAACAATTTATCCTGATGTAATTGAATCTGTTTCTGTTAAAGGTCCATCTGCAACAATTAAATCCCATCATAATGTAGGTGGTTTGCCAAAGAAAATGAATTTAAAAATAATTGAGCCTTTGAAATCTCTTTTTAAAGATGAAGTAAGAAAGATAGGTTTTTCCTTAAAAATCCCTCAAATTATTTTAAATAGACACCCTTTTCCTGGCCCAGGATTAGCAATTAGAATTTTAGGAGAAGTAACTAAAGAAAGAGTTACTATCTTACAAGAAGCAGACAATATTTTTATTTCTAACCTTGTTAAAGAAAATCTATATGATAAAGTTTGGCAAGCTGCTGTTATATTACTTCCAGTACAATCAGTGGGTGTTATGGGAGATGAAAGAACTTATGAGAATGTTGTTGTTTTGAGAGCAGTAAATAGTTTAGATGGGATGACCGCTGATTGGTCAAAATTACCTAATGAATTTTTATCTAAAGTATCTAACGAAATAATAAATAAAGTAAAGGGTATAAATAGAGTTGTTTATGATGTTTCATCTAAACCACCTGCAACAATTGAATGGGAATAATTGATTTATAATGAATATTAAAAAAAGTTTTCAAATATTATTATTTTTATTTTCATTTAATCTTTTGTATTCACAAAATCCTTATTCAACTTTCGTTGAGGGTAAAAAAATGTTTTTTTTAGGCAACTATTCTAAAGCTATTGTTTTTTTTGATTCTTTAATTCAAAAAGAAAATGAACTTAAAATATATTCAATTTATTACTCAGCTCTTTGCAATTACTATCAGAATGATTATGATAATTCTTTAAAGAAATTCAATCAAATTCATTCAGATTATTCTGACTGGCCTCAGGTAGATGAATCAAATTATTGGTTAGCAAAATTATTAATTCATAAAAAAGATTATGATAATGCTTTTGAAATAATTTCAAAAATTAAATCTTCACAAATTAAAGAAGAACTTTTCCAATTTATAGATCCAATAATTTATAAAATTAATGATTTTAACAGATTAAAAAAATGGCATAATAACTTTCCTCAAAATCTAATTATTGCTAAGTATTATGGAAGAAAATTACTTAATGAACCTATTAATGAACTAATTTTAGAAGAAATACAAAATATTTTAAAAAAAATTCCAAGAAAGGATCTTTTTGTTGATGCAGATGAATATACTTTTAATATCGCTGTTTTATTACCATTTATGTATAATGAGTACAATAAAATGTCATTAGTGAAAAATAACAAATTTATTTTTGATTTATATAATGGAATTAGATTGGGCAAAGAACATTTAGACTCATTAGGTATAAAAATAAATATTCTTCCTTATGATACTAGAAGAGATCCAAATGTGGTGAAAGAAATTCTTGATTCTAATAATTTTAATATGATAGATTTAATTATCGGACCATTATATCCAAGTCCAGTAAAAATTGTTAAACAATTCTGTTTGGAAAATAAGTTAGTGATGTTAAATCCTCTTTCGAGCAATAATCAAATTATAGATGACAATGATTATGCAATGTTATTTATGCCAAGCAACAAAACCATAGCATTAACTGCTGCTCAATATGCTAAAGATAAATATAATAAAAACAAAAATGCTTTAATATTTTATGAAAACAATAGGGTTGATTCATTAATTGCATCAGTTTATGAAAATGAAATGAACTCTTATGGGTTTAATTTTATTTATTCTCAAAAGGTAGATCTGGATCAATCTAGATTAATTTTAGATTCACTAACAAATTCTTATGAACTTTTACTTTCTAATAAAGATGCTGATTCAATAAGTGAAATTCCTGGAAGAATAGTGAAAAAGGGTAGAGGGATAGGTAAATTAGATACTACTTATAGGTATGAGAAAAAATTTTATTTAGGATATGATTCTGTTGGACATGTATTTACAGTTTCCTCAAATTCTCTTCTTAGTTCAAATACTTTAAGTGGAGTAGATGTAAGAGAGGATACAATTTCAGTATTGGGATTTGGTGAATGGTTGAATTATGATGTAATTACCTTAGATCAATTGAATAGACTAGATGTTTCTTTAATAAGTCCTAAATATGTGAATTTAAATTCAGTTATGTTCAATTATCTTAAAAAAATAATTCTTAGTTCTCGAAATGAAATTCCTTCTGAAAATTTAATAATTGGATTTGAAATCATAAACATGATAGGAGATATAGTTAATAAATATGGAAAGTATTTTCAATTTGGATTAAGGAATGAAGATGTAATTAATGGGGCAATTTTTAAATCTTTTAAATACAATTTAAAAAATGATAATCAATTTGTTCCAATTGTTAAATTTGTTGATTCTGAGTTGAAAATAGTCAATTATTAAAATCAGATGATTAATAGAAAATTCTTTATAAAGAAAGGAAATTTATTTTTTAAATACAGAAGTTATATTCCTATTCCTATTGTTTTACTTGCATTTTATATTTACTACACTTTACCCTTATCAGACTTAAATTCAATTTTTTTTAATTATTGTCTGATATTTTCTTTAATAGGTTTATTGATTAGAATTATTGTAGTTGGCTATTCTTTTACAAGAACTTCAGGGAGAAACACAAAATCTCAAGTAGCATCCAAATTAAATACTACTGGAATGTATTCTCTGATTAGACATCCATTATATTTGGGAAATTTTTTTATTTGGTTAGGAATTTCTTTTTTAACTTTTAATGTTACATTTATTTTATTTTCAATAATATTTTATTGGACTATATACGGAGCAATAATATTAGCGGAAGAAAAATTTTTATTAAAAAAATTTAGCAACGAATATAAAGGTTACTCATCTGTTACTCCTCTAATCATACCTAATTTTATGAAATGGAGATTTCCAGTAACAAATTTTAATTTAAAAAAAGTTATTATGAATGAGAAAAATGGATTGATGGGAATATTTACAATTTTTTATTTTTTTAATTGTATAGATACATACAAAATGTATGGAAATTATTATGAAATAAATTTAATTTTCTATCTATTTTTATTAAGTGTGATATTTTATTTAATTATTAAATTATTTCAAAAAATAAATAAGATTTATTTCGAATCATCTACTTGATATTCCATTCTCATTTGGATTGGATCATATATATGTCCTTTTGTGATCGCTTTAATTAACCAATTATCAACTTGAGGAATATAATCATCAAAAATGTAACTAGTTTTTGATAAAGAAGATATAAGTTTTTCAATAGAAGATTTTTGTTTTGGATATTCAACAATTTGAAATTTTTCAACATTCGCTTTTTTAGCCGCTATATTTATTGCATCATTAATATTACCTATTACATCAACTAAATTTATATTCTTACCAGTATTCCCATAATATACTCTTCCTCTCGCTAGTTCATCAACATTTTGTTTACTCATTTCTCTTCCTTTTGAAACGACTTCAAGAAAATCATCATATATTTTGTTTACACCCTTTTGCACTAAATCTTTTTCCTTATTATTAAGACCCTTAAATAAATTAATTTCTCCTATATTGTCATTTGTCCTTATTTCATCAATATTTATTTTCAATTTATTGTTTACTAAACCCGATAGGTCTGGAACTATTCCAAAAACACCTATTGAACCAACTATACTATGTTTAGAGGAGATTAAAGTATCTGCGGGCATTGCAATATAATATCCGCCAGAAGCACAAACATCGGACATATATACTATTACAGGTTTTTCTTTTTGAAGAAGATCAATTTCTCTATGAATTAAGTCTGAGGCAAATGCACTCCCTCCACCAGAGTTCACATATATGATAACAGATTTTATGTTTTTATTTTTTTTTATTTTTTTTATATCTTCTATAATAGTTTCTGAAAAAATTCCATCTTCACCTTCACCAGGTAAGATTCCTCCAAGAGCATAGAGTATAGCAATTTTATCTTTTGAATACTTTCTTTTTGTTTTAATAGTTTTCTTATAATCTAGGATTGAAATCTCATTAAATGAGGAATCAACTTTTAATTTTAGGAATTCATCAAACTGATCACTATAAATTATACTATCAATTAAATTGTTATCTAAAGCGTTATTTAAAAGTTCAGTTTCATAATTATCTATCATATTTAAAAGTGAACTTCTTTCAATTTTTCTTGAATTGGAAATGTCCTCCAAATAATGGATAAATCTTTCTTCTAAAAATTCTAAATATTGTTGTTTATTTTCTTCACTGAAATCATTTCTAACATATGTTTCTGCAGCACCTTTAAATTCACCGACTCTAAATAATTCTATTTTAATTCCAAGTTCATCAAATAATTCTTTATAAAAAAAATCAAATATTCCAAAACCACTTATACTAATAAATCCAGGAGGAGAGACAGATAAAAAATTACTAATAGATGACAAGTAATAACCACTTTTTGTATGGAAATCAGAATATGAAAAAATAGGCTTTATTTCTTTAAATGAAGATAAAATATTTCTTACTTGTTTTAATTTATTAAATGGTATTGACGCTTGATCGATATTTAAATATATACCTTTTATGTTTTTATCATTTTTAGCTGAATCTATCAAAGTCTGAAAAGTTTTAATACTTATTTTTTCCTTATTTAATTCATCATTGATTCCTGGAATAGATATTCCAATATCTAAGTCAAATTCATCACTAATTAAATCCCTATCTCCTATAATATTTATATCATCAATTACAAGCAAAGAATTTGACTTAACTTGAACAACTTCATTTTGATCATTTGAAGTTGAAATAATTGTTAATACTATAGAAAAAATTATGAAAATAACTATGATACTAATAAAGAATGCTATAACATTCGACAGTACATTTTTTAATATATTTTTTAAAAAGTTCATAATTGAAAAATTTTTGTAAATATAATTTTTTATAACATTTTATTCACCTAATATTATTTTATTTGCTTTTTTTAAATCATCCTCAGTGTCAATTGCAAAAGTTTCTTGATCAGTAATTGCAGTTTTAATTTTATAACTGTTTTCTAACCATCTTAGTTGTTCTAGTGATTCCGCTATTTCTAATTTTGATTTTGGAAGTTTTGTAATCTTTTCTATAATATTTTTTCTAAATGCATATATTCCAATGTGTCTATAGAAAAAAGGATTATCATTTCTACTTGGAATTACATTTCTTGAAAAACTTAAGGCGTAATTTTTATTATTTATTGTTACTTTAATTACATTCTTTTTCATAATTTCTTTTTTGTCAATTGATTTTTTAATTAGAGTACAAATTTCATTTGATCCATCACAAATATTAATTAGAGTATTAATTTGTGAATTGTTAACAAAAGGCTCATCTCCCTGAATATTAATTATGTAATCATAGTTATTTTGAGTTTTTGATATAGCTTCACAAACTCTTTCTGTTCCATTAGTAGGTTTTGAAGAAGTAATTATTACTTTTCCAAAACTTTTAACATGATCTGCTATTTTACTGCTGTCAGTGGCAACAAACACCTCATCAATTCCTTCGCATTTTGAAACTTGTTCGTAAACCCTTTGAATCATAGATTTTTCACCGATTTTTGCTAGTGGTTTCCCTGGTAATCTTTTAGATTCCATTCTTGCAGGAATAATTCCAACATATTTCACTAACTTAATTTTTTAACTTTAAGAGACGTCCCTTCATTTTCAGAAACTATTATCTTTTGATTTTTTTCAATATATTCTCCAGATGTTGAGGCATCATATAATGTATTTTCTATAATTACTTTCCCACTAGGTCTTAACACTGTAAATGATTTCCCTTCTTTTCCAATTAGATTATTATCATTTATCTTTGACGTGAAACCTTCATGAGTATTTTGAACATTTTGTAAAGAAATTTTTTTGAAATAGCCTGATTCTGTAAGTTTTACTCCTCCAAAGAACAAAATAATTATAAAACCTAATGTAGCAAGAAGCACTGAACCTGCTGCATTAAATAGATCAGAAGGAAAGACAAAAGTAAAGTCTAGAAGATCATTATTAATCATTACAAGAATTAGTGAACTAATGGTGAATATAATTCCTAATACTCCAGAAATACCAAATCCAGGAACAACAAATATTTCTAGTCCTATAAGTATTATTCCAAAGAAAAAAAATAATATTTCCCAGTTTTCAGCAAGACCATTTAAATAGTATGGTGTTAGATATAAAATTGAAGCTATAATAGCAGCCATTATTGGGAATCCCACTCCTGGTGTCTGTAATTCAAAATAAATTCCTCCTAAAATTATAAGGATTAGTATACTGCTAATGGCAGGATTAAGAAAAAAAGAAATAATATTTTCACTGGAACTTAACTCAAATTTATTAAGTTGATAATTTTCAATTTTTAAATGTTTCATTAATTCATCAATTGAATTAATTTCAGCTTCACAGAATCCATTTTTTATAGCTTCCGATGTAGAAAATGTTATAACTTTTCCTTCTTGAGATAAACTATCAATTTTTACATCTTGATCAACCATAGCTTCAGCGATGTTAGGATCTCTGTTTTTTGCTTCTGCAGTTGATCTCATTATTGATCTCATATAGGATTGATACTTATCAGGTGCGGCGCTTCCGTCTGCTGTCACAACAGTTGCAGCTCCAATGCTTGCTCCACTACTCATATAAATACTATCACAAGCAATTGAAATTAAAGCACCTGCAGAAGCAGCATCTTTATTTATCCAAGAATATATTGGTTTTTTAAAATCTAATATACGTGTTCTAATATCATCTGCATCATTTAAGGCACCTCCATAAGTGTCCATTTCAATTATGATCATATCATAATCTTTTTTTTCAACTTCTTCTAGCATTAATTTTGTGTATCTATTCATCCTTGGATCAATGTTTTGCTTAATTTCAACTAGGAGAATATTTACTTCTTTTTTTTGAGAAAAAGATACATTTATATTTAGTAATGTTGATATTAATAAAAAAATATATGTTATTTTATAAATAATTTTCATATTGCTAAATTAATATATTAGAGACAAAATGTGTTTTTTAAGGTATAAATTATATTTTAAATTTTCTTTTCTTTTCTTGTTTTCTTTAAACTTATTTTCTAATCATTCAAACGATACTATTTATCACACTGTTTTAAAGGGTGAAACTTTATTTTCAATATCTAAAAAATATCAAATAGAAGTAGGGAATTTAAAGATTTGGAATAATCTTAAAGACAATAATTTATCTATTAATCAAAATATTATAATTCTTTCTAAAATTAATAATGAAGAATCTCAACATGAAGAAGTATCTCAGACTTATGAAGAAAAATTTCCTGGTATTCTTAAAGAAGAAGGTTTTGCTGCTTCAATTGAAGATTCAACTCAAACAACAAAGTATTTAGCATTGCACAAGAATGCAGAAATTGGAACAATTCTTCTTGTAAAGAATCAAATGAATAATTTAAAAGTGATGGTAAGGGTTATTGGGAAACTACCAGATACCGGACAAAATGATAAAATAATTATTAGATTATCTAAAGTAGCCTATTCTAAGTTAGATCCAATAGACCCTATAATTCCGGTTGAACTATCTTATATCAAAGAGTAAGAATAGTATTTAGTGATAACTGATTTCAAAAAGATAAATAAATCGTTCGCATATATGATACCATGCAAAATTAAAAAATGAATAGGGAGGCATACAAAAATTTAATATATTAAAGTATGATAACATTAATAAATAATGCGAATAAGTTTAAAGAAAGAATTGCAATTAAGAACGAAAGAAAAAGCTACACTTACAATGATCTTCTTAATACTTCTAAGAATGTTGCATTAAACTTGTTTTCTGGCAAAAAAGATCTTGAAGAAGATAGAGTGGCATTTATCGTTTCTCCTGGATTTCAATATGTGAGTATTCAGTGGGGGATATGGAGAGCAGGTGGAATAGCTGTACCATTATGTATCAAACATCCATTTCTTTCCATAAAATATACCATAGAGGATTCAAATGCATCAATTATTGTTTTTTCCAAAGAATTTAAATCGCTAATCGATCCATTAAGGTCAAATAAAAGTGTAAGATTTATACAATCTGATAAGTTAAAAAAAAGAAATGGAACTCTTCCATTAGTAGATTTAAGTAGACGAGCAATGATTTTGTATACTAGTGGTACAACTGGTTTGCCTAAGGGAGTTGTTACTACACATCAAAATATTCAAGCTCAAATCATTCCATTGATAAAATCATGGGGATGGAATAATAATGATCATATACTTAATGTTCTTCCTTTACACCATATACACGGGATCATCAATGTCTTGTCTTGTGCATTATGGAGTGGGGCATGCTGTCAATTTCTTCCAAAATTTGATCCTAAAAAAATATTTCAAATTTTTATAAAGAAGGAGGTAAATGTTTTTATGGCGGTTCCAACTATTTATTATAAATTGATATCATATTGGGAATTGCTTCCAGAAGATCAGAAAAAAAAATTTTTAATATTTTTAAAAAATTTTAGATTAATGGTTTCTGGGTCTGCTGCTTTACCAATATCAGTTATGGAAAAATGGAAAGAAATTAGTGAACATACACTTTTGGAGAGATATGGGATGACAGAAATAGGAATGGGTATAAGTAATCCTTACCATGGAGAAAGAAAACCAGGATATATTGGTCAGCCATTATTGGATGTTTCTATTAGATTGGTGGATGAAAAGAATAAAATTGTTCCTTCTGAATCACCGGGTGAAATACAGATTAAAGGCCCAAATGTCTTTGTGGAGTATTGGAATAAACCTAAAGAAACGATAGATGCTTTTACCAAAGATGGATGGTTTAAATCAGGAGATATTGCAATATGCAAAGAAAATAGTTATAAGATTTTAGGAAGAAATTCAGTAGATATCATCAAATCAGGAGGTTATAAAATTTCTGCTTTAGAGATTGAAGAAGTATTACGTCAACATCCAAAAATTAAAGATTGTGCTGTTGTAGGTGTTCCTAATATAGAATGGGGAGAAATTATAGCAGTAAGTTTAACTTTGAAGGAGGATACAATATCTGTTGATAATTTAAAAGATTGGCTTAGAGAGAGATTACCTGGATATAAAATTCCAAGAAAATATATGATTCAAGATGATTTGCCTAGAAATGTAATGGGAAAAGTAACAAAGAAAGAATTAAAAAAAATATTTGAAACGGAAAATAATATAAGAAAATGAAAATTTATGGAGTTGCTCTATTAGCTGGTTGTTTTCTTATTGGAAAATTTCTAGGCAATATTCTTGGTTATCTCTTAAGTATTAACGGAGATATAGGTGGTGTTGGATTTGCGATGTTATTACTTATAATATCAAATGCTTTTTTATTAAAGAAGAAATGGATAAAAAAAGAAACAAAAAAGGGAATATTATTTTGGAGCTCAATGTATATACCAATAATCATTGCCATGTCCGCTACTTTAAATGTTAAATTAGCTCTTAATGGTGGATTGGTAGCTTTGGTTACTGGTGGAGGGGCTACTCTTATTTGTTTTTTTTTAGTGCCTCTACTTTCTAAAGTAGGTCGATATAATAAATCAATTAAAATTCAGTAATGGATATTTTAGAAAAAATAATATTTAAGAACGGGTTAATATTTGCTTTTTTAGTGGTTGGTATTATTATGTTATTTTCTTTTTGGTTCTCAAAAAATATTACAAAAAATAAAATTCCTGGTGTTGCAATCGCAATTATAATTGGCTTATTTATTGCCTTTTTTGGAGATGAAAAAGGAATAGCTAATATTCCTTTATTTACCGGAATGGGACTTTTAGGTGGTTCCATGCTAAGAGATTTTGCTGTAGTAGCAACAGCAATGGGAGCGGAAATAGATAAAATAAAACATGCGGGATTAATTGGATTTTCTTCTCTTTTTTTAGGAGTTTTTATTTCATTTTTTTTTGGTTCAATTCTTGCGTTAGTGATGGGATATAATGATGTAGTAAGCATAACCACAATTGGTGCTGGCGCTTGTACTTATATAGTAGGTCCTGTAACAGGATCAGCTATTGGTGCTAGTTCTGATGTAATTGCTATAAGTGTAGCTGCTGGAGTTATAAAAACCATTATTGTTACATTGACTACACCTTTAATTGCAAAAAAAATTGGTTTAGATAATTCCTATAGTGCCATGATTTTTGGGGGGTTATTAGGAACAACAAGTGGTGTGACAGCAGGTTTGGCAGCTACTGATCCTAAATTGGTTCCTTATGGTGCTCTTACTGCTACTTTTTATACTGGTTTAGGGTGTTTATTATGCCCATCAATTTTTTACTTGACTTTAAGATTTTTCATAACTTAAATTTTTATTTATTGTTTATTGAAATATAAAAAAATAACTTTCTTAATAAAATAAGAATTTGAAAAAGAAGAAAACAACATTTCCAGATAAATTATTTTCATGTTGGCATCCAATTAGTTACAGTAATGAGATTAAAAAATCTGCACCTTTTGGCGCCTTTTTATTAGGTGAATCTATAGTGATTTGGAGAAGTTCTGATGGGCAAGTTCATGCTATGAAGGATCTGTGTATTCACAGAGGGACCGCGCTTTCTTTAGGTTGGATAAAAGATGATTGTTTAGTATGTCCCTACCATGGTTGGAGATATGATAATAATGGTAAATGTGTACTTATTCCACAGAAACAAAATAGTAATATTCCAGATAAAGCCAAAACACCTGTTTATAAATGCAAAGAAAAATTTGGATTGGTTTGGGTTGCTTTAAAAGATCCTATTTATCCATTACCTAAAATCCCCGAATTTGAAAATAATGAATGGAAAATTGTTAATACAGGACCTTTTGATTGGAAAAGTGACGCTTCTAGACAAGTAGAAAATTTTACTGATTTTGGACATTTCCCATGGGTTCATCCAGGATTGCTAGGTGAACAAGAAAATTCAGAAGTACCAGATTATAAGGTAGAAATTAAAGATGCTGTTTTATATTATTCAATAGTGAGGCCAGAATCTACTAATTCTGATGATTTTCCAATTTTCGCTAATAAAGAAGTCTTGAAACCTAATAGGAAGAGTAGTTATTCTCTGCATTTACCTTATACTATTGTTTTGCGTTTGGGTTGGGGAGGAACTGAAGGAATGATTTACTTTTTTACATCTCAGCCAATTTCTACTGATAAATGTAGAGGTTTTTGTATAGTTGGTCGAAATTATAATTTAGAACAAGAAGATGCCATTTTACGAAATTTTGAACAAGTCATTTTTGATCAAGATAAAAGAATTGTTGAATCTCAGAGACCTGAACAAGTTCCTTTTGATTTTGCTGAAGAATTACATTTAAAGTTTGACTCAGTAGCTATGAATTATAGAAAAGCAATGATAAAAGAAGGCTTAAATTATGAACTAAGCTAGTTAGAGCTAATAGAGTATATTATGTTATAAAACAATAAACCTTTCTTATAAATATTTTAATTTATGTCTAGAATAGGTTCTTCATGGATTCCATTTATCGGGATTTTTCCTCCATTTTTCTAAATTTTCAATTTCTTCTGAATTAATTAATTTTCTTTTCGTAGCAACAATAATCAAATCATTGTATGTGCAAAGATTTATTACTTTAATTTTATTAGATTCCAAAGTTTGTTTGGATATTTCAAAGTTGTAATTAAAAATACAAGTCAGACCAGCAACATTACATTTTTTCTCTTTTATTGCATTAATTGCTTTTAATGAACTTCCACCTGTAGAAATTAAATCTTCAATTACTAATACATTTTTACAATTTTTCAAATCGCCTTCAATCATGTTTTTCATTCCATGTTTTTTTGCTGATGATCTTACATATATAAAGGGTAAATTAAGCTCTTTTGCAACATAAGCAGCTTGTGGTATTCCAGCAGTTGCTACGCCAGCTATTGCATCTATATCAGAAAAGCTTGAATTTATTTTATAGATTAATTCATTTGTAATAATATCTCTAATTTTAGGATAAGAAAGTGATATTCTATTATCACAGTATATAGGTGAATGCCAACCTGAAGCCCATTTGAATGGAGTATCTAAATTAATTTTTATTGAATTAATTGAGATTAAAGAAGATATAATTTCTTGTGCATTCATTTATCAATTCATTAACAAAAATAATTCGATTTATTTTAATATTTTACATTTCAATAATTCATTTCTATTTCTTATGAAAAGAATATTTATTAATGATATACCAGTATTTTTTAAAAATTTAGATAATTCTAAATTAAAAGTTGAGAATTATGATACTTTATTAGATGGCTCTTCTGGAATAATTTCTGAAAAATTGCATGCTAGAGTATTAATTTATGATGCAACACCAGAATCAATAGACTCATTATTGAAATTGATGACAAAAAAAAAATTAAAGAAAGCTTATTCAATAACTTTTACATTAAAACATAAAAAAGAAGTACTTAAATACATAAAAAATAAGTTTGAAACAATAAAAGCAGCTGGAGGAGTTGTAGAAAATAAAAAAAAGGAAATATTATTTATTTATCGTATGGGAAAGTGGGATCTTCCCAAAGGGAAAAAAGAAAAAGGAGAAAAAATTTCTCATTGTGCAGTTAGAGAAGTTGAAGAAGAAACTAATACTAGAGTAATAATAAAAAATAAGGTTTGCGTTTCATGGCATACTTATACTAAATATAAAAAGTTTATTTTAAAAAAAACTGTTTGGTATAAAATGGAATGTATTGATGATTCTAAAATGAAGGGACAGAAAAAAGAAAAAATAGAAAAAGTAAGATGGATGGAAAAAGTTAATATAAAAGAGATATTAGATAACTCTTATAAAAGTCTATCTCATGTTATGAGCATATTTTATAAAAAATAGTTTATTTATATTTTTGAAATTAAATCAATAGTTTTTATTATTTCTTCTTTTGTATTATAAATAGATATCCCTAATCTTGTTACTCCTCCAATTTTTGAAAGTTTTAATTTTTTAATTGCTTTTAATGCATAAAAATGTCCTGCCCATGCACAGACATTATTTTTACCTAGTATTTTACAGATTTCAATAGGTGATTTGTCTTTATGAATAAAAGCAACTGTTGGAGTTCTTTTGTTATTGGAAAAGTCTTTTCCAATAATTCTAATTTTTTTCATTTTGTTAAGTTCATTATAAAGAAGCGATGCAAGCTTGTATTCATGTTCTCCTAATTGTTTATAAGCATCAATTAGTTTTTTTCTATATGTCCTTCCTTTACCTACACTGGATATGAAATCTATTGCTTTAGATACTCCATTGCAGGCAGCATGATTTAATGTTCCTGTTTCTATTTTATAAGGGGAATTTTGATTTTGTACTATCAAATTATCAGTGTCAAATTTATCAAGCAGTGATGGTTTGGAATATAATATACCAAGATGAGGTCCATAGAATTTGTATGTAGAGCAGAGAAGAAAATCACAATCAATTTTTTTTACATCTATTGAAAAATGTGGAGCATAGTGTACAGCATCTAATAAGAAGTAACATTTTTTATTTTTGATAAAACTCTTTACTCTATTGAAATCATTTAATGTTCCAATTGCATTTGATGACATTCCCATAGCAATAAGGACTGTTTTATTGGTTATCTTATTCTTAAAATCTTTA
>CAZYIL010000030.1:0-13536 GCA_964646945.1 uncultured Marinoscillum sp.
TTCCTTCAATACTTTTAAAAATTTTGTCGATTCTATTTTTCACAAAAATTGCATCTATCTTATTAGATGATAAAATAAATTATTTCTTGTTATTCAATTTTTTTTCCAAATAATTTTTTAGATTCTTTTTAGCTCTGAAAATCAACGATTCAATAGATGATGTCGATTTATTCATGATTTTTGATATTTTCTTGTAAGATAAACCTTCAATATTTTTAAGCACATATGTGCTTTTTTGTTCATCATTTAACTGATTAATTGCATCAAAAAGTAATTTTGCATCTTCCTTCTTTTCTAATATTATTCCAGGATGGTTAAATTCAGGAACATCTATAATTGAACCATCATCTTTAAACAAATTAACAAAATTCGCAAATCTTTTTTTTCTTCTTTTAAATCTTAAATGTTCAAAACATTTAGTTAATGTAATCTTATAGATCCATGTTGATAAGCTTGATTTTTCTTTGAATGTTTTAATTGATTTATAAATTTGAATAAAAACTTCTTGAGTTAAATCATCAGTTTCATCAAGATTTTGAATAATAGAAACACTTGTATTGAAAATTAAGTTTTTATATTTATCAACAAGTATCCTGAAAGCCTGTTCATCACGTAATTTTAAATTTTTTATTAAGTTTTTTTCTTCCAAGATTCTATTATCACGTTAAGTAAATGTAATTTAAAAAACTTCAATTATTGATTTCTCTCAATATAATAGATGCCATTTAATTTTATTTATTGCTAAATAAAAAAATCTTTTCTATTATTTATACAAAAAAATTAAATAATGATTTTATATAAAATTAAAATGGTTCCGAAAGTAATAATTCCTTGAACTAATGTCATAATTGTAAATTTTTTATATCCTTCCGATATATTCAGAGAAGTGCTTTGTGTTACTATCCAAAAATAAGAATCATTAGCATGAGAAACTGTCATTGACCCAGCTCCTAACGAGGCAACAACTAATGCAATCATCCAAGGGTCTGATATATTCATGCTTTGAATAATAGGAAAAAGTATTGAACTTCCTATTATCAAAGAAGAAGTGCTTGAGCCTTGACTGGTTTTTAGTAGAGCGCAAATAAAAAATGATAAAAATAAAATATGAACATGACTAAGAGATATTAATAAAGATGCTTCTTTTAAAAACAATGAGAGTTCACTATTTTTTAGAACTTCTCCAAATGCTCCTCCTAAAGATGTTAAAATCAATATTGGGCCACTTATTTTTAATGCATTTTGTATCCATATTTTTTTATCTATTTGTTTCTTGTTTGGTAATAAAAAACAGATTGCCGTTCCAATAGAAATTGCAATTAAAGGATTTCCTAATATTTTTATGGCTTGTAAAAATGAGTTATTGATTTCTTTGGACCCTAAAATATTTAATAAAGTACTTGACCCAATAAGAAGAGTAGGTGTTAAAATAATCATGAAGGGAAGAAAAAATCTTTTTTCAGAGTTATTTTCTAATTTTTTCAAATTTATTTTAATGTTTTTACTATATCTTTTTGCGAAATAAAATGCTGCAATTGAAGAAGGAATTGAAACTATAGATCCAACAATTATAGTATATCCTATATATTCATTTGCATTTAAATTATTTAATGCCGCAAGGGGTCCTGGGGTAGGGGGTATTAAAGTATGTGATGTATATAATCCTCCTGCTAGAGAAAGATTAAGGCTTGATAAGGAAATATTTGAACTTGAAATTATAGATTTAGAAATACTATTTAATATTAAAAACCCTGAATCACAAAACACGACTATACCTAGAAATAAACCTAAAAAGTTTAGTGACAATATGGTATGGTTTTGCATTTTTGAAAGAATAAAATCACCAAACATTTTAATAGAGCCACTTTCTTTTAAGAACTCTCCCATAATTACGCTAAATACAATTATTAATCCAATGGATTTTAATGTATTAGCAAAACCATTTTTAATTGATTCAATTATCTCAATTAGTGGCAATTCCATTAGAATTCCAGATAAAAAGCAGGCAAAAAAAAGACTAAAGATTGGATGCCAATTAAATTTCGAAGTAGTAACAATAATAAAAATTATAGAGATAACTAGATAAAGAAATATGAGCATTATTGTTTCCTTTTCATTGATAATAGGTATAATATAGCCATTCTGATTGCAACTCCATTTTCTACTTGATTTAATATTATAGAACTTGATGAATCGGCTACTTCACTACTTATTTCAATGCCTCTATTAATAGGTCCTGGATGCATAATTATAGGTTCTTTTGTAAGTGATTTTAATAACTTTTTATTTATTCCAAAATATAAACTATATTCTCTTAAAGAAGGAAAATATTTTACTTCTTGTCGTTCAAGTTGGAGGCGCAAAACATTTGCAACATCACACCATTCTAGAGCTTTTTTGATATCTTTTTCTACCTTTATGTTAAGATCTGATATATATTTTGGAATCAATGTTGTTGGTCCACACACCATGACTTTTGCTCCTAGTTTTTGCAAAACAAAAATATTTGATATAGCAACTCTTGAATGCACAATGTCTCCAATAATTGCTACT
This sequence comes from uncultured Marinoscillum sp., assembly GCA_964646945.1. Taxonomy (GTDB): domain Bacteria; phylum Bacteroidota; class Bacteroidia; order Cytophagales; family MED-G16. The sequence continues at coordinate 2,554 of CAZYIL010000030.1, forward strand.
TTTTTATTTTTTATACTTCCTAACTTTTCTTTTATTGAATATGCATCTAATAGAGCTTGGGAAGGATGTTCATGAGTACCATCTCCAGCATTAATAACTGAGGCATCAACATTGTTAGCAATGAAATGTGGAACTCCTGGACTTGAATGACGAATAACCATCATATCAACTTTCATAACTAAAATATTTTTTATAGTATCAAGAAGACTTTCTCCTTTTTTTATAGAACTTCCAAAAGAAGAAAAATTTAGAATATCTGCTGATAATCTTTTTTCAGCAAGTTCAAAAGAAAGTTTTGTTCTTGTACTATTTTCAAAAAAGATGTTTGCAACAGTGATATGTCTAAGAGAAGGAACTTTTTTTATGGGTCTATCCAAAACTTCTTTAAATTTATTAGCGGTTTTAAAAATAAGATTTATTTCTTCTGGTTTTAAAGTTTTGATACCTAAAAGATGTTTGCTATTGAGACTATCCACTTAATTTAATTATTTATTAGCCATATTTTATCTTGTTTATTCCCTTGTTCTTTAAGATTAACTTCAATTTTTTGAGATTCTACTGTGTTTACACTTTTTCCGACATAAGTAGCTTCTATTGGAATTTCCCTACTATATTTCCTGTCAATTAAAACTAATAATTCTATTTTTTTAGGCCTACCAAAATTAATAATTCCCTCCATGGCTGATCTTACTGTTCTTCCAGTAAATAAAACATCATCAACTATGATTACATCTTTCTTATCTAAACTAAATGGTATTATGGTTTCTTTTGGATTTAAACTTCTATCATAATTGTTAAAATCATCTCTATAAAAAGTGGTATCTAAATATCCATTTTTTATCTTTTTTGAAATTTGATTTTCTATTTCTTTAATTATTCTTTCAGCAAAGAAAATGCCTCTAGGTTGTAAGCCTATTATGACTGAATTATTAAAGTTATTATGATTCTCTAAAAGTTGATTACAAAGACGTTTTACAGTTACTTTAAGATTATTACTGTCAAATAGAAGTCTTTTTTGCATAATTGTCATGCAAATATAATTTTCTATTTTGGATAGTTAAAAAAAACGAATAATTAATTTAACAACTGTATTTTGTTAATATAAAATACCCTTCTATTTAATTTCACATCTTTATCTTTTTTATTTTTAATTTTTTGTATCCCATGTGCAAAATAATTATTACCATACCAGTGTTGAAATCCTTCCATTATCTTTTCACTTTCTTGGATTATATCTTGCTTGTATAAAGTACTTAATTCAATGGAACTTTTATCAATAAGGTTTTTATTTTGATTGATTAGTTTTAGTGTAATAATGCCCTTATGAAAATATAATAGAAAAATATTTTTAGATTGATTGTTTACATTAACTTTTACATATTTTATTTCTTCAATGCTAATTATGTCATTTAATTCTATAGAATTATCCCATATCATTGAACCATTTATATTAAAGCCAACTAAAATTGCATGGGTATGATTATATCCATTGAAATTAGGATCTAATGTTCTATCATAATTTCCTGAATATGAATTATAAAAAGTTAAAGTTGGATACAGACCTCTTTCATTATATTCTTCGAAATAAGACTCTCCTGAGATTATAAATATAGAATCATTCTTGATGATTTCATCAATTATTAGATTATAATTTAGCTTGATGTTCTTATTAAGACTTCTTTTTTTATCTATCTTTTTTTTAACCTTTTCCTCTTTTTTGTCTTTTAAGTAATAAAAGAACTTACTTAGTTTGCTGTAATCGTGATATTTAATAAAATTTTGTTTATTATCTTCTATTTTAGAAAAAAATAATCCCCTGGTGTATTTTGATTTTTTTTTACCAAACGTACCAATAACTATTGATTTGTTATTGCTAATTTTAAAAAACCTCCCATCAATTATTGAATAATTTTTTGATTTAATTCTTACTTCTGATATTTCATCTCCTTGTTTTGAGTAAGTCTTATTAATTAAATGACTTTCATTATTTAGGCTTTTAGATAAATAAATAATTTTAAAAGTATTTTGATTTAAATCAATACTTATATCTAGAACCTCTTGATCTAATTTATAAAATCCAGCAAGAATTGTTAATTGATTGGTAATTGTTTTGTATAAAATAACTATAGATCTATTTTGATTACTTCTTCCTGAAAGAATTATATTTTCCCCTATATTTTTTAATTTATCAGCTTTTAAAGAAAAAGGAATATTTATATTATATTCTCTAAAACTATTATTAACAGTATTTAATATTATAATCTTATATTCTTTGTCACTAGAGTAATCTTTTTTAAATAGAAAAAATACTTTATCTATTGCGTCAAAATGATTTACCATTCTATATGATCTATCCAGATTAATTTCATCTTCATCATACAATTTTAAATTAGAATCTAAAAATTGAAATTTCCAAATAAGTTCATTTCCAGTTTCAAAATCGTTAACAACTATAATGTTATTATTATTTTTTATTGCCCAATAATTTCTGTCAAGAAATTTAAACTCAAATTCTATTCTTTTTTTCTGAATTATAAACTTTTTAATTTCTTGTGAAAATGTATAATTATTAAAGGTTAATATTATTAATATGAAAGTTAGATGTCGTAATTTCACTTTATTAAATAAATTCATAATTCAAATATATTTTGAAAATATTAATTATACGATTTTCTTCTATTGGGGATATAGTTTTAACTTCTCCAATACCAAGATTATTAAAAAATAAAATACCTAATTCTAAGATTCATTTTTTAACTAAAAAGATATATTCTGATATTTATTCAAATAATATTTATTTAAATAAGTTATATCTTTTTGATAATAATTTATTTCAATTAATCAAAGAATTAAAGAAGAATAATTATGATCTTATAATTGATCTTCATAATAATATTAGATCAATTCTCTTAAGAATAGCCCTAGGTGTAAACAGTCTTGTATACAATAAAAATCGATTTAAACGTTGGTTAATAGTTAATTTTAAATTAAAATTAGATATTCCCCATATAGTTGAGTCCTATATAAATACTCTATCAGCACTTAATATTATAAATGATAACAAAGGAATAGATTATTTTTTATCATCAAATGATAAAATTGAATTTGATTCGATACCTAAAACTCATAGAAAAGGCTACGATATTATAGTAATAGGAGCAAAACATAAAACAAAAATATTACCATTAAAAAAATTGATTGAATTGTGTGACATAATTAATGGTCCGATAATTCTTATAGGTGGTAAATCAGAAATTAAATCTTCGATTATAATTGAAAATTATTTTAAACAGTATAAATCAAATTTGGAAGAATCCAAAATAAAAAATTTATTAAATAAAAAAACTATAATTTTTAATATGGTTGGAAAGATAAGCCTAAATCAATCCGCTTCTTTAATTGAAAATGCTAATATTATTTATACTCATGATACAGGCATGATGCATATTGCTTCGGCTTTTAAAAAGGAAATTGTTTCCATTTGGGGTTCTACTCATCCTTCATTAGGATTTTACCCATATGGAACAAAATTTAAAATTTTTCAAAATGAAAAAATAAAATGTAGACCTTGTACTAAAATAGGATACAATAATTGTCCGTTGGGACATTTTAAATGTATGAAAGAAATTAAATTCTCATAAAAATAAATGAAGAAACTTATTTTAATAAGACATGCGAAATCATCATGGAAGCAAATTCATCTTTCTGATTTTGATCGTCCTTTAAATAAAAGAGGCATGAAAGATGCCAAGTTTATGTCGTCGAAACTATCAAAAGCAATCAACTCAGTAGATGCATTATTTTCTAGTTCTTCAAATAGAACAAAGTTGACAACAAATTTTTTTTTAGAAAAAATAAAAATAGACAAAGAAAAAATTTTTTTTTTAGATAATTTTTACCATTCAGATTCAGATCATTTGTTTAACTCAATTTTATCTTTGAATGATTCTTATTCATCTATAATATTTGTAGGTCATAATCCAGGGTTTACTAATATTACTAATTTTTTATTAGGATCATCTTATTATAATGTTCCAACCTGTGGAGTTATAGTTATCGACTTTTTAGTTGATAAATGGTCTCTTATCGAAAAAAATTCAGGAAAACTACTTAATAAAATGTTTCCAAAAGATTATAGATAACTTAAAGAATATATTCACTCAGATCTTTGTTGTTTGCAAGAGAGCTTAGTTTTTCTTTTACCATTTGTTTTGTGATAATTATTTTAGAATTTGGACCGATTTTTTCTGGAATGTCATATAGAATTTGATTTAAAAGTCTGCTCATAACAGTATGTAGTCTTCTGGCTCCAATATTTTCTATTTCTGAATTTACTTGAAAAGCTTTATTTGCAATTTCTTCTAGCGCATCATTATTAAATTTAATTTCAACATTTTCAGCATTAATTAATGCTGTATATTGTTTTGTCAGAGAATTTTTTGGTTCTTGTAAAATTTTTAAGAAGTCCTCTTTTGTAAGATTATCTAGCTCAACTCGAATTGGAAATCTTCCTTGAAGTTCAGGAATCAAATCAGATGGTTTTGATAAATGAAAGGCTCCTGCAGCAATAAATAAAATATGATCAGTTTTCATTACACCATATTTTGTAGTAACACTAGTCCCTTCAACTATTGGAAGAAGATCTCTTTGAACTCCTTCTCTACTTACATCAGGACCACTTCCTTTTTTTGAACTCCCACTGATTTTATCTATTTCATCAATAAAAATTATTCCTGTATTTTCAGCTCTTTTTATAGCTTCTTCTTTTACTTCATCCATATCAATAAGCTTTGATACTTCAACTTCTAGTAATATTTTTTTTGCTTCTCCAATTGATACTTTTCTTTTTTTATTTCTTTTGGGCATCATATTGCTAATCATATCTTGAAGACCGATCATCGAAGATTCATCCATCATTCCACCTCCAATCATTCCTATACCTGGATTTGAAGGTTTTTGAACTGTTATATCTATTTTTCTATTATCTAATTCACCGCTTTTTATTTTTTCCATGAATTTTTTTCGAGTTTCTTCATTTATTTCTTGATCGTTAAAATTTGAACTTTTTTTCTCCAAACTCAGATTTATATTTGATTGAACTTTACTTACAGGAGGAATTAATATATCTAGAATTAATTTATTTACACTTTCTTCAGCTTTCAATTTTATTTCTTTCTTCTTTAAATTTTTTACTAAATTCACAGATTGTTCAGCTAAATCTCTAACCATACTTTCAACATCTCTTCCAACATAACCAATTTCAGTAAACTTAGATGCTTCGACTTTGGTAAAAGGAGCATCTGCCATATTAGCTAGTCTTCTAGCAATTTCAGTTTTACCTACTCCAGTAGAACCAATCATAAGAATATTATTTGGAATAATTTCATTTTTTATTTCATTATCCACATTCATTCTTCTCCATCTATTTCTTAAAGCTATTGCAACATTTTTTTTGGCATCTTTCTGACCTATTATATATTTATCTAAGGATTTGACTATATCTTGAGGGGTCATATTTGCATCACTTTTTATCATAATAATTTATTTAATTATATTTTTTACATTTAAACTTAAACTTATAGAATTTGATTCACCTGGAATATTATATAATGATCTAGCATAGTTAATACATATTCTTTTGATTTTCAAAAGAATACCATAAGAAAATCCAGAGCCTCCTTTTCTAGTTTCATAACTTAATTCCTTTCTTTTTAAATAATTATATCCTAATTGTAGATTAATATTTTTGCTAATCAAAATTTCAGTTCCTAAATTAATTTTAGATAATAATTTGTTTGAAAAAGAATTTTCTTTATTTGAAATTTTTTTTTCATTACCATTATAAATATTAAAAATTGTTATGGAAAATCTTAAAGGCATATATTCAGGTTTTATTGTTGTACCTAGTTGTACATCAAATGGTAAGATGTTATTTTTTTGATTTTTAAATTCTGAAAATAAAAATCCAAAATTTCTTAAACTAATTCCAATCGAAAATTCTTTATTATAGGTAGGATATAATATTCCACCTAAATCAAAAAAAATAGCATTGTTAATATGATTTGTGATTTTAGAATATATATACTTAATATTTGCTCCATAAATCAACTGACCAATTTGTTTAGATTTAGATAAAATTAACTCAAATTCATTTCCCTCTATTGTTCCTAAATAATTTCCTAACATATCATAGCTATCAGTTTTTCCATAATTAAAATGTTTGATTCCAATTCCAAACTTTCCAATAAATTCCACACTGTCAATGTAATAAATATTTGTTCCTTTAATATTTGCTAAATAATTCAGAAAACTAGCTGAAATAGTTTTGTTTTTTCCGTTTTTTATAGTGGCAGGATTATTATAAAAAAAATTATTATTTTCAGATGATAATGTGATATTATAACCTCCTAACGCATTAAGTTTTGCATCAACTGGTATTTTTAGAAATTCAAAGGAATTATTTTGACCATAAATAATGTTGCTAAATATGAATAAATAAAAATTGAGAAAAAATTTTTTCATTTATGAAAAAAATAAAATAAGGTGATGTAATTCAAATGAATAGTTTATAAATATCATTGATGATTACAAATCCCATTAAGCTTAATAGAACTATAACGCCGAATCTTGTAGAATATTCTAAAAATTTTTCAGATGGTTTATATCCGGTTATCAATTCTATAGTTATAAATAAGGCATGACCTCCATCTAAAGCAGGAATTGGTAATAAATTCATAAATGCAAGAATCATTGAAATTAGTCCAGTTATTCTCCAAAATTTATCCCAATTAAAACTTCCTCCAAAAATTTGAGCTATTCCAATGGGTCCGGAAAGACTTTTCTTTGGATCAATTTTACCGGAGATCATTTGTCCAAGTGCTTTAACATTGATTATAACGACTGAAAAAGCTTGAACAGTTCCGATAGAAATTGATTCCAAGAATGAGTAACTTATTTTAGAATAATTTAATTCATCTGGTTTCATTATTATTCCAATTTTTCCATCCGCATCTAACTTTAAACTTTTTGATATATATTCATTGTTTCTTAAAATTTTTAAGTTGAATATTTCATTCCCTTTTGTTTTTAATTCTTCATGAAATTCTAATATATCTACAATTTCTTTGTTGTCTACTTCAAATATCTTATCACCTTTTTGTATGCCACTGATATCTGCATTAGAACCTTTAATTACATCGTTAATAGTAAATGGCATCCTGATTTTTATGAAAGAATTAATTTCTTTTTGAGATGAAAAGCTATTGAGAAAATCATCGGGAAAAAGAATTTTTAATATATTTCCATTTCTTTCAACAGTATAAAAACTTTCTTCTTCGAAAAAAATATTTGGATCAAATAGATCGGTGTCTTTTTCCCATTCATCACCATTTATATCTAATATCTTATCGCCGGTTTTTAAACCAACTTTTTTTCCTAAATCAAGAGCAATTATTCCATGTTTATTAATTTCATCTTTTGATATGAACAGGTCTCCATTTTTGTAGGTTAAAAAAATAAATATTGTTATTCCAGTAATAACATTTAAAATTATTCCACCTAACATAACAATTAATCTTTGCCATGCTGGTTTAGCTCTAAATTCCCATTCTTCCGGTTTTTTATTTATATGTTTGGTATCAAAAGATTCATCAATAATTCCTGAAATTTTAACAAACCCTCCAAGAGGAATAGATCCTAATCCATATTCAGTTCCTTTATAATTAAAACTAAAAATTTTTGGAGGAAAACCTATAAAATATTTTTCAACTCTCATACCAAAAATTTTTGCAGTTATCAAATGACCAAATTCATGGATAGCTACTATTATAGATAGAGCTAGAATCATTTGAAGAGCCATAATCAATCCTTCCATATTGTATTATTTTATCAATTTTTTTGCTAAAACCCTTGTTATATTGTCCATTCTAACGTAATCTTCAAAAGTTAAGTTCGCAATATATTCTATTTTATTTAAACATTCTTCTATAATTTCAGACATTTCAAGAAATTTTATTTTGTTATTTAAAAATGCTTCCACTACAATTTCATTAGCAGCATTAAGAACACATGGTTTATTTCCTCCTTCATTTATAGCTTGATATGCAAGTTTTAGGTTTTTAAAAATTTCTAAATTTGGTTTTTCAAAATTTAGTTTCAGATTTTTTTTAAAAGATAATCTTGGAAAATCTGAAGTTATTCTTTTTGGAGAAGATAACGCAAATTGAATTGGGATTTTCATATCAGGAACGCCTAGCTGGGCTTTTATAGATCCATCTTTAAATTGAACCATAGAATGAACTATTGCCTCTGGGTGTATTGTTACTTCTATCTTTGACGCATTAAGATTGAATAACCATTTTGCTTCTATTACTTCTAATCCTTTATTCATTAAAGATGCTGAATCAATTGTTATTTTTTCTCCCATTTTCCACTTTGGATGATTCAAAGCTTGTTTTTTAGTAACATTTATTAAATCAAATTTTTTGAATTTTCTGAATGGACCTCCAGATGCTGTTAAAATAATTTTTTCAATTTCATTTTCTTCTTCACCAATTATACATTGGCAGATAGCAGAGTGTTCCGAATCAATTGGATATAATTTTACTTTATGTTTTTTAACAAGTGAGGTGATTAATTCTCCTGCTACTACCATAGTTTCTTTATTTGCTAGTGCTATATCCTTACCTGCTTTTATTGCATGAATAGTCGGTTCTAGCCCCGAATATCCTACAAATGCTGAAACGACTGTATCTATTAAATTATAACTTAAAACATTCAATATTTCTTTATAACCAGCATAGACATCTATATTGTCATCTTTTAATTTTCTGAGAACATGCCTATATTGGTTTTGATCGTTAATTACTACAATTTTAGGTCTGTATTTTTTTGCTTGTTCAATTAATAAATCAGAATTTTTACCTGCGATCAATATTTCAGCTTTGAAATTATCTTTATTCTTACTTATAACGTCTAAAGTTTGTTTTCCTATTGATCCAGTTGAACCTAATATTGCAATTTTTTTTTTCAATAATTTAAATTATATATTTTATTAATCCTTTTGCTAATTTTCTATTATTTGATAACCTAGGGACTTTATTTTGGCCTCCTAATTTATGAATAGATTTCATATATTCAATAAAAGCATTTTTTTTCAATTTTCTTATTTTTAGTGTATTTAAAATTTTTCCTGAAGTTAAATCCTTATAATAAGGATTTAATTTAGATAATTGTTTGTCAAGATATTTTTCAAAGCTTTGAATGTTTTTTGGTTCATTTTTAAATTCAATAAACCATTCATGGCAGGAAAGACCACTTGTGGTTTTAATTAATGGTGCTACGGTAAATTCACTTATTTTAACTTCAGGAAATTTATTACATGTTTTAGAAATAGCAGTATCTATTTCATTACTTATTACATGCTCACCGAAAGCTGATAAAAAATGTTTTACTCTTCCAGTTACAATAATTTTGTAAGGATTTAAACTTGTAAATTTTATTGTATCTCCTATACTGTATCCCCAAAGTCCAGCGTTGGAATTAATAATTAATGCATAGTTAACGTTTAGTTCTACATCTTTTAAATTTATTCGGGTCCTTTTTTTATTATGATACTCATTTAGAGGAATAAATTCATAAAAAATTCCGGAATTAATTTGAAGTAATAAACCATCATCTTTAATAGTATTTTGAAAAGCAAAAAACCCCTCTGATGCAGGATATGTTTCTAACGTATCAATTTTTTTTCCAATAGAATCAAAAATTATTGACTTATATGGTTTGAAATTAACACCTCCATGGCATAATAATTTTAAGTTTGGAAAAATATCTATAATTTTTTTACCAGTTTTCTTAATTAGAAGATCGAAATACATTTGGACCCATGGCGGTATTCCTCCAATTATAGTAAGATTCTTTTCATAGGTTTCATCTACAATTTTTTCGATTTTTTTCTCCCATTCTTCTATACAATTTGTAGAAAATTTTGGTAAATAATTTTTTATTACCCAAAATGGAATATGATGATTAACTATTCCTGAAAGCCTTCCTGAATATATTTTACCTATTTTATTTAATTCTGGACTACCTGAAAGAAATAGATAATGACCATTTAGTATTTCTCCTGATTTTTTTTCAAAAATATAATTAAGTAACATTTGATTGGCACTATAAATGTGATTTGGAATGGAATCTTTAGTTATTGGAATATATTTTGTTCCTGACGTTGTTCCTGACGTTTTCGCAAAATATTTTGGAATTCCTGGCCATAATACGTTTTCTTCATTTTTTATAACTCTATGAGTGTAGAATTCAAATTCTTCATATTCTCTAATGGGTATATTTCTTTTAAATTCTTCATAATTTTTTATTTTATCAAAATTGTGATCTAATCCAAAGGATGTATTCTTAGATTTATATATTAAACCTTTCATAATTTTTTTTTGAACTTCTAATGCGTTTTTAACCCATTTATTTTGCCTATTTACAAACAGATTAGATATGGGTATACTTAAATATGATTTTATTGTCATCAGAAAATATATTTGATTGTTGTTATTTAATAAAATTAAATAATTTGAAATTATTACTTTAAATTATGGTATAAAATACAATTAGTTTTTCAAATTGATTTAGCTTGAAATCTTTTTTGTAAATCTTCAATATTGTGTTTAAAGATATTATCTGTATCAATCATATCATTAACAGATTGAACAGCATGAATAACGGTACTGTGATCTCTTCCTCCGAAATGATTTCCTATGGACTTTAATGAGTGATTAGTAAACCCTTTTGAAAAATACATAGCAACTTGTCTTGCAATAACTATTTCTTTTTTTCTTATTTTATCTTTCATTTCTTCTTTAGTTATCTTAAAAAAATTAGCAACTGTTTTTTGAATAAAATCGATATCAATCTCTTTATTTGAATCTTTTATTATTCTTCCAATAACTTTTTTTGCAAGGTCTAAATTTATGTCAGATT
>CAZYIL010000031.1:0-13446 GCA_964646945.1 uncultured Marinoscillum sp.
GGTTTTAATTTCATTCTTGTTAATGACAATAGGGTTCCAAAAAATACCGTCATAAGAATGGTAAAAACTATTATATATGTATTAGACTGTTGCACGTTTTAATCTTCTTTTTTTGTTTGCATTTACTACATAATAATCAATTAATGGAGCAAAAACATTCATAAATAGTATTGCTAACATTATTCCTTCAGGATACGCAGGGTTAAATAATCTTACAATCACAGTAAGTACTCCTATTATAAAACCATAAATCCATTTTCCAGTTTCTGTTTGAGCTGCAGTAACTGGATCAGTAGCCATAAATACAGCGCCAAAGGCAAGGCCACCAATTACAAAATGATAGTGAGGTGGTAATAGCATAAATTCATTTATACCAATCCAATTAAATAAAAATCCCATAAAATAAGCGCCAGCAAAGACACTCACTATAATTTTCCAACTCCCAACTCCAGTAGCAATTAAAATAATGGCACCCATTAAACACATAAGTGTAGAAGTCTCTCCAATCGAACCAGGAATCGTACCCAAAAACATATTTGCAAAAGAATACATCTTATCCTGTTTAATGTCATGTGCATATTCTTCAAAAAGAGTTGTTACTTTTTCTACACTTGTCCCATCGACAGTTGTTGCTCCCAATGCAAGTGGGGTTGCTCCTGAATAACCACTAATAACTTGAGTATTTTCACCATAATATGTCCAGACATCACCAGATATATCTGAAGGATAAGCAAAATATAAAAATACCCTTGCAGTAAGAGCAACATTTAAAATATTCATTCCTGTCCCTCCAAAAACTTCTTTAGCAATTAAAGTTGCAAAAACTGTAGCAAGAGCTACCTGCCATAAAGGAATGGTAGGTGGCATAATCAAAGGAATTAGCATTCCTGTTACCAAAAATCCCTCATTTATTGGATGTTTTCTAATTGTTGAAAACATTACTTCTACAAAACCACCAGCAAGATAAGAAACAAGAATAATGGGAAGTACAATTTTTGAGCCAAGTATAATTTTTTCCAGTAATGTTGCTGCATACCCAATTGCTATAAAATGTTGATGACCAACATTCCAAATTCCAAAAAGAATACAAGGAAGCATTGCTATCACTACTGTCATCATCATTCTTTTTAGATCAACCATATCTCTTATTTGAACTCCTTTCTTTTTTGCTACGATATTTGGAACAAATAAAAACGTTTCACCTGCTTCAAATAGATGATGATATTTTTCGAACTTTCCTCCTTTTTGAAAGTTTGGCTTCTGTTTATCTAGTATATTTCTAATAAATTTCATCTATCCTTCCATTAATAAGTTTAGTCCTTTTCTTAAAAGCTTTTGCAAATCATTTTTCGACACATCAATAAATTCACATAAAGCAATATCTTCTTCCAATAATTCATAAATTCCTAATTCTTCCATTTCCTCATAATCTTGAGCTAAAATTGCTTTAAAAAGATATGCAGGTAAAATATCCATAGGAAGAACTTTTTCAAATACCCCTGTTTGAACAAAAGCTCTTAATTCTCCATTAGTGTTGGAATCTAAAACATATTTTTTATTTCTATTTACAAAAGAAAATAAACCAAATGCTCTATGGAAACTTAATTTATTAAAAACTGGTTTAATCCAACCCAGAAAATCAAAATGATTTCCTTCAGGAATTACCGTTATCATATTATCATAATATCCTAAATAACCTTTATTAGTAATTGAAGTTCCTGTTAATACATTTCCAGAAATAATTCTAGAATTTTCACTTTTCAAGTTGTCTTTCAATAATTCTCTGACGCTGGTACCAACAAAGGTTCTATAAAATCCAGAATTTATAACTTCAGAGCCAACTAAAGATATAATTTTTGAAGCATCATACTTGCCTGTTAAAAATAATTTTCCTATCTGAGAAAGGCCGTAAGGATTAATTGTCCATACTATGTCTCCTTTGTTAATCGGATCAATGTGATGTATCTGAACTCCTACGTTCCCAGAAGGATGAGGTCCAGAAAAAATATTTTTTTGAACATGTTTAAAATTACAATATTCATTTATATCTTCATTAACATTTAAATAAATATCTCCATCTGTAAATTTTTTTAATATTTTAATTCCTAATTGAATATATTTTTCATTTTCCTTTACTAAATCTTTATAAGAAGGAGCCAAAGGATGTGTATCAAAAAAAGAAACAAAAATAGATTTGGGATTTGATTTAGGATTTGCAACCAAACCATAAGGTCTTTCAATTATATTCACCCAAGTACCAGATTTTTGTAAAATAGCAGAAACTTTTTCTTTTGTAATTTTATCAATTTCACTATCAGAAAACTTTTCAAATTCTAAATATTTATTTTTTTTATCAGGTAAAATTCTAATTTCCTCAAGCTTTCTTTTTTCGCCTCTTATAATGTCTATGATCTCACCACTAATTGGAGAAGTATACATTATACTTTCACAAAACTTATCAAATAAAATAGGGGTTCCTGCCATCACCTCATCACCAGGCCGAATCAAAAGTTTAGGACGTTTTATTCCAAAAAAATCACTAGGTTTTAAAGCAAAAGAAGAGGATTGAAGATTATTAATCAGATCGATTCCAACTTCTCCAACTAGATTAATGTCAAAACCTTTTTTCAGAGTTATTCTTTGTGACATTGATAGTGTGTTATAATAGGTAAAGTTTTCCCAAAACTAATAAAATTATGTATTATAAAGTTTTAATAATCTATTTTTTAATTAAATCAATTTATCTTTTTCATTGCTTCATTTTTTAGATAATCTATTTGTTGTTTTAATGTCATTGACGTAGTATCTAAAATTAAAGAATCAGGAGCTTTTTTCAGAGGACTATCTTTTCTTGTAGTATCTTTTTTATCTCGTGCCATTAAATTATTTTTAACCTCTTCAAAAGTAACTTTAATTCCAGAGTTTTTTAATTCATTATATCTTCTTAAAGCTCTCTTTTCCAAATCTGCTTTCATAAATATTTTAAGTTCTGCATTAGGAAAAACTACTGTAGCTATATCCCTACCTTCCATAACTATTCCTTTTTTAATTCCAATTGATCTTTGAAGATTAACTAACTTTTTTCTTACATTAGAAATCAAACTGATTTGACTAACTAATTCAGAAATTTCTTTAGCTCTTATCTTGTTTTCCACGTCAACTCCATTTAAATTAATATGATATGATTTAGATTTATTTGACTTTTTAAAGTCTATTTTAATACTATCTAAAGCATTATTTACCTCAATTAAGTTATGATAATTAACAGAATTTTTAATCATAAAAAGAGTTACCGCTCTATACATAGATCCAGAGTCCAAATATTTATAATTTAATTCCTTCGCTAGTAATTTTGCTGTAGAACTCTTTCCACAACCAGAATAACCATCTATTGCAATAATAATTTTTTTATTCTTTGTTTTCATAATTTGTTGAAGAGATGACAACCCCTCTTTTATTATATTTTAACCATGTACCAACTTTTTGATTATCTAAATAAATTCCAGTTTCAGCAATCCTTCCATTTGGATAAAAAGATACACTTCTTCCGTTCAAAAAACCATTTCTATAATTACTTTTTGAGAAAATCTTACCATTTTTATAGTAATCAATTACTTTTCCACTACCATCTTTAAAATCTCCTTTATCTACTATCTTTCCATCCATCAAATAATAATCAGAAATAGAGATTAATCTTCCTTTATCAAAAAATTCTTCTTGTTTAACTTGACCATTAGAATAAAATCTACCCCATAATCCATCTTTAAGATCATTATAATAGCTACCTATTTCTTCAAGAATTTTATTTTCAGAATAATAAATCCATTGACCATTTTTGTAGCCCGTTTTATAATCTCCTTGAGATATAATATATCCCAACTTATGGAAATATTTCCAAATTCCATCTTTGTAATCATTTAAATATGTTCCTATTGAAAATAATTTTCCTTCTTCAGTAAAAGTTGCCCAAGTACCGCTTTTTAATCCATAAGAAAAAAATCCTTCAACACTTATTAATCCATTGGGTAGAAATTCATAATAAATGCTATCAAGCATATCAGATTTATAGTAATATGATTTTGAAATGATACCATTTTTATAATACTCAATAAAATGTCCATTTTTGATACCATTTAAATAAGATTCAACTTTTTGTGTTTTCTTATTATTATAAAAATATTTTGATTCTAAATGAAGTTTATCATCCTTGTATTGCTTGATAAATGATATATTATTCCAAACATCATATTCTGTCCAATATCCATTTTTTAATCCCATCGTATAATTTCCATGAAGAGCAACTTGTCCATCATAATAATACTCTTTATATGCACCATCCAATATATTACCTAGATAATTAGCTGACAATATTATTTTTCCAGAATTATCATATTTAAAATATTGTCCATGTAATTCGCCTCTTTCATTATAATTAGAAATAATTTTTATGATACCATTAACATGATAATCATTCCATTCATTAAATCTATTTCCCATATACATTTCTCCATTTGACTCCAGAGTTTGATCAGGATAAAAAGATTGCCAAGTCAAAGATGGTTTGTTGTTCAAATAACTTCCCTTAGATTTAATAGTTCCATTCCAATAGTATTCTATAAATTCACCATTTAACTTTCCATTTTTGTATGAGTAAATAGCTCTTTTCCTATTGTTATCAAAAAATATTTCCCATTTTCCAATTGGAATCATCCCATCAAATTTTCCAGAAATAATTTTATTTCCTAATGAATCATTAGAAACATAATTCCCAAAAGAATCTTTATTTCCTTCATTATATATTTTCACAATATAAGGGTCTGATATAGGAACATATAATTCTTGAGAAAAAGAAAATATAGGATAAGAAAAAAAAAGAAATAAGATTAAATTATTTAATAATGTTTTCATTAAATATAATTTCCTGAATGTTTTTTATTCACCATCTTATTAGAGCAGATGCCCAAGTAAAACCTGAACCAAAAGCTGCCAAACACAAAATATCACCTTCATTTACTTTACCTTTCTCAATAGCTTCTGCTAATGCAATAGGAATAGATGCGGCTGTAGTATTTCCATAATGCATTATGTTATTATATACTTTATCATCAGAAAGTGCAAGTTGCTTTTGAACAAACTGACTGATTCTTAAATTCGCTTGATGTGGTATTAGTAATGAAATATCTTCTTTAGTTAATTTATTTGCAGCCAATGCTTCATTAATCACTTCCATAAATCGAATAACTGCATTTTTAAAAACAAAACTACCATTCATATAAGGAGCATAACTAGAACCATCTTCGTTAGGATCTTCAACTAATTCATTAATCCATTTTTTTGTAGCAGGACTAATCACTACAAGTTCTTCTGCGTGTTTTCCTTCAGAGTGAAGATGAGTTGATAAAATTCCTTTGTTAGTATTTTCTGATGCTTGTAAAATAACAGCTCCTGCCCCATCACCAAATATTACAGAAACTCCTCTCCCTCTAGTATTTTTTTCAAGAGCTCCTGAATGTATCTCTGAACCTACAATCAGAATGTTTTTATACATTCCAGACTTAATATATTGATCTGCCACTGATAAGGCATAAATAAATCCTGAACATTGATTTCTAATATCCAACGCTCCAACTTCTTTGATTCCAAGATTTTTTTGAAGTAATACCCCTGAACCAGGAAAAAAATAATCAGGACTAAGGGTAGCAAAAATTATAAAATCAATATCATTTGCTGATATACCTGCATTAGAAATAGCTCTTTTTGCCGCTTCGGTTCCCATAGAGGAAGTGGACTCATCGCTATCCTCAGCAACCCATCTTCTTTCTTTTATTCCAGTACGCTCTTGAATCCACTCATCAGAGGTATCCATAATCTTCTCTAAATCCTTGTTTGTTACAATATTTTCTGGAAGATAATAACCAATCCCTTTAATTATAGAAGTATTCATAAAGTTAATTTTTGGTAATTATAATGAAATTTTTTAATTATTAAGTATCAATTAAAAAGACTATAATTTCCATATTGATTAGAAGTCTGTTTTGGCTCAGTCAAATTTTTATCGTTATTATTTAAATCAGAAATAAAAGGAGAAACGGTATAATAATTAAAATCAGAAATTAAAGGTTGATACATTAATTCTAAAAGCTCATCAAATCTTTTATTTTTATTAAACCATAGATTGACATCATTATAGTCAACTATAAGAGGAATACTTCCTGAATAATCTTTCCAATCTTTGTTAGAACGCTTAGTGATAAAAGAAAAATAATCAAATACATTACCCTCAAAGTCTTCATATCTCTCCTTAATACCAGCGCATAATGCTATATCTGACTTCTCATATTTAAAATAGTAAGGTACTTTTTCTTTTTTTGCAATTTTCTTCCAATAATAAAAACCATGACATGGAATAATACATCTTTCCGTAAGCAATAGATTATATAACATGTTACTTTTTGAAAAAGAAGAAACATCTAAATTTATCAATCTGTTTGCAAGAGATCTGTTTTTCGCATACTCAGGACTAGCACCCCAATAAATAAAACTTAGTTTATCTGAAGATTTAATTGATATAATTGGCAATGATTTTGTAGGGGCGGCATTATATTGAGAATCAAAAGGTTCAACAGTGTCAGAATTAGTTATTTTTTTAAATAATTCATCATTAAACTTAATTGAATATCTTTCTATCATTCCACAAAATTAATATTTTCTTATCTTAAATCCCTTATATTAAAATTTGGAATTAAATTTGATGTAATTTATTACTTTATATGGCTGAAATAATTAGAATGCCAAAAATGAGTGACACCATGGAAGAAGGTGTTATTGCATCATGGCTAAAAAAAGTTGGAGATGAAATACAATCAGGAGATATTCTTGCAGAAGTAGATACTGATAAGGCTACTATGGAACTGGAATCTTATGATGATGGGGTTCTCTTACACATTGGAATAAAAGATGGTGAATCAGTTCCCGTAAATGGTATTATTGCAGTAATAGGAAAAAAAGGAGAAGATATAACTAACATTTTAAAAGAGGCTGAAAATAATTCCTTGAAAAAAGAAGAAAATAAGGAAGAAGTTGTTGAAGAGATCAAAGAAGAAATTAAAGAAGAGGAAGTCATAGAAAAAGTTTCTTCTAATGGGAGAATAAAAGCTTCACCTTTGGCAAAAAAACTTGCACAAGAAAAAGGTATTAATCTTAAAAATATTCAAGGAACTGGTGAAGGAGGTCGAATCACAAAAAAAGATATAGAATCCTTATCTCCAGATCAATCAAATATCATAAAAGAAGAGATAACTCTTCCAAAAATCGTTGCTAAAGAATCCTTTGATGAAGTTCCTGTAAGTCAAATGAGAAAAACGATATCTAAAAGGCTTGCTGAAAGTAAATTTACTGCTCCCCATTTCTATCTTACCATGGAAATCAATATGGATAATTGTGTGGAAGGTAGAAAAAGAATAAATGAAAGTTCATCAGTAAAAATCTCATTTAATGATATCATTCTAAAAGCATGTGCTTCAGCTTTGAGAAAACATCCGATGGTAAATTCCAGTCTTCTAGATGAAAAAATCAGAAAAAATCATCATATCCATATTGGAGTTGCTGTTGCCGTTGATGAAGGTCTTCTTGTCCCTGTAATAAGATTTGCTGATAATAAAACGTTATCACATATTTCATTAGAAGTAAAAGACCTAGCAAGAAAAGCTAAAGAAAAAAAATTACAATCATCTGATTGGGAGGGCAATACCTTTACTATCTCAAACCTCGGAATGTTTGGAATAGAAGAATTCACAGCTATTATTAACCCAAACGATTCTTGTATTCTTGCAATAGGAGGAATCAAAGAGACTCCAATAGTAAAAGATGGAGAAATGGTGGCAGGAAACATGATGAAAGTTACTATGTCCTGCGATCATAGACTGGTAGATGGTGCAACAGGAGCAGCATTTTTACAAACATTAAAAGAACTTTTAGAGGACCCAATTAAAATATTAGTTTAAATAATAAAATCATGAAAAAATACAGATCTACTACCGTATGTGCCATACTTCATAATGGTCAATTAGCTATAGGAGCTGATGGACAAGCTACTATGGGAAATACCGTTGCGAAAAGTAACGTTAAAAAAATAAGAAAACTTCAAGAAGGAAAAATTCTTGCAGGTTTTGCTGGATCTACAGCAGATGCCTTCACACTTATTGATCGATTTGAAGAAAAACTCAATAAATATGGAGGGAATATGAAAAGATCTGCTATAGAACTTGCTAAAGACTGGAGGATGGATAGGTACCTAAGAAGATTAGAGGCAATGATGATTATAGCCAATAAAAAACAAATACTTATAGTTTCAGGAACAGGTGATGTTCTGGAACCAGATAATGAAATTGCAACCATAGGATCTGGAAGTAACTATGCACAATCAGCAGCCATTGCACTGAAAGAAAATGTAAAAAAACTATCTGCAAAGGAAATGGTGAAAAAAAGTTTAGCTATTGCCGCTGACATTTGCATTTATACAAATCATAATATTGTATTGGAAACAATAGATTAGTAATACTATTTCTTATAATCGAAGACCCAATTCCCTTGCTTAACACCTGAAGAAATATTAAAAGAAACTTTCAAAGCGTTATCGTTGTCCGAAAGAGCAATCGTCATAACTACATTATCATTTCTTTTAAGTTTATTCTTATCTCCAGCATCAAAAGTCCATGAACCTGTATTAGGCCATACACTAGAATCAATTGAACCAGAAGTATTAAAGTTGCCTCCTATTTTACTTCCAGCAGAAAAAGTAAGTGTTACATTTGCAAAGTCGCCAACAACAGAACCATCCTTGGTAGCTGAAGAAGCATCTTTCAGTGTCCAAAGAGCTTCAATTTTTTTTGCTTGTACATCAAGAGGGTCATCCACAGGGTCTGGATCCTTGTCTTTCTTACATGAGAGAAAAACAAGACCGAATAAAGATAATAAAACTAAATATTTGATCGAGTTAATCATAATTCTTGTAAGATATATTAAAATATAATAAAAATAAAATAATTTATAATTCTCTAATCCAAATATTTCTGTAACTAACTAAATCTCCATGATCCTGAAGCATTAGTGGTTCTTTCAAATTATCAAATTTATAACTAGGATATCCAATGTATTTTGTTTGACCTTGAATTTGTACATGATCCTGGACTAAAACCCCATTATGAATTACAGTAACATACGCAGGTCTTTTTAATCTTCCTTTGTCATCAAATATAGGTGCTCTAAAAAATATGTCATAGCTCTGCCATTCTCCTGGTTTCCTTGAAGCATTAACAAGAGGCATATGTTGTTTATAGATGCTAGATGCCTGACCATTAGAATATGTTCTATTATCGTATGAATCTAGTACTTGAACCTCATACCCATCATCAGATTCAGCAGCCATTTTTTGCATAAAATACACTCCACTATTACCCCTACCCTGTCCTTCTCCCTTAACTATTGGAGGTGTTCTAAACTCAATATGTAATTGACAATCTCCAAAAGATTGTTTGGTATATAAGCCTCCTGTACCAGGTTTTACTGTCATATACCCATCCATTAAATTCCATTGAGGATTTCCTTTTTCTTGAGTCCAGCTATCAAGATTTGTACCGTCAAACAAAATAATAGCATCAGATGGAGGCATTCCAATAGAAGTTCCTGGTGTAACTGTCTTTGGTTCAGGTTCCCAAACTTCTGTCACTTCAGGTCTAATTTGCATCTCCATTCTTTTCTTTTCAAGTTCCTCTTTATTTTTACAAGGAAGAAAATATAATTTTCCATCTACTATATTTTCAAATGTACCTTCACATTTAAGATATTGAGCATACCTCAAAGCAATATCTTTATTTTCTAAACCTACTCCCAGTTCATTTTGTGATAACAATGGGGCTGAAAAAAATAACATAAAAAACAAAGCATTAAAATATTTCATAATCACAATAAAAATTAGTTAACAATAAGTTTTCCTGATGACTTAGAATCTCCATACTCAACATTAACTGTATAATTACCTTTTGATAAGTAATGGATACCGTTATCTGTAGAACTTTTTTCATCACTCTCCTTTGAAAGATCATAAGAAACAAAATTCAACCCTTTTGAAGCTTTAATATCTAAAGTTTTTAAAACTTTTTCATCATGGATTATATGAATTTTTGTGTCTAAAGATGAAGATAAATAAAAAATAATATTGACCTCAGGAGTGATAAAATTTGACCCCCAACCTTTACTTCCCCATCTAGATGAAAATTTTATTTTTTCAATATCAAAAAGATGAATCTTTTTAGAAAGAATAGATTCGTTAAGCATTTGAAGATGTTTTACATTCGCAATGTAAATTGATCTTCCATGTGTACCAACAACTAAATCTCTTTCTCTTGGATGAAGAACCAGATCATGAACAGGAGCATTAGAAAGTCCATTTGAAAAAGCAAAAAAGTTGTTACCATAATCTAAAGAAGCATAAACTCCATGATCTGTTCCTACATAAACTAGTTTTTCATTTTCAAGATCTTCAATGATAACATTAACAGGTTCTTTAGGAAGATTATGGCCTATTTTACTCCAATTATTTCCATAATCTTCAGATACATAAATCATGGCTTCAAAGTTATCCCACCTATAACCATTTAAAGATATATAAACTCTATTCTCATAAAAATTGGAAGGATAAATACCACTAACCCACATGTCATCAGGTAATGAAGAAGAAATGTTTTTCCAGGAATTTCCTCCATCTTGACTAATATGAACCATCCCATCATCACTACCTACATAAATAAGTCCGAATTTTAAAGGTGATTCAATAATAGTTGTTAAAGTTCCATAACTCACATTGCCTTTTTTTCCCCCTTTAGTAAGATCTCCTGATAAAGTCTCAAAATTATCTCCTTTATCCAAAGATCTATGAAATCTATTTGATCCCATATAGAGGATGTCTTGTTGATGTCTTGACAAGTAGATAGGTGTTTCCCAATTCCAACGATAAGGCCTTTCTCCAAGTTCATGAGAAGGGGTAATTCTTTTTCTTTTTCCTGTTCTTGTATTAAGCCTGGCATAATTACCAAACTGAGAACCAGTGTAAACTGTTTCGTTATCTCTATGATCTACTTCTGTCATCATTCCATCACCTCCAAAAATAAATTTCCATGGATAATCTCCTGTACTATGCCATCTTAGATTAGCTGTATAATCAGAAGGTCCCATCCAAACTCCATTATCTTGAAAACCACCATACACATTGTATGGTTTTTTCATATCTATATTTATATCATAAAATTGTCCTACAGATGTACTATTATATTTCATCCAGTTCTCTCCATCATCATAAGAAATATTTAAACCTCCATCGTTTCCAGCAATTAAATGTCCAGTCCTTTCAGGGTTTACCCATAAAGCATGATAGTCACCATGCATATTTGAAAAATCAATGGATTGCCATGTCTTCCCTCCATCTTCAGATTTAATTAATGGAACACCCATTGTATATATTTTATCAGGGTTCGATCCATCTATTCTTATCTGTCCAAAGTAATAACCATAAGAATAAAACAAATTATCAATATAATCTTCATGTGTTTTTCTCCATGTAAGACCAGCATCATCAGATCGATAAACCTCAGCGCCTTTTACTGGAGTATCAAATAATAAAGTGTTTGAATCTTCAAGATATTCAACAAGAGACAGGGAATTAATCTTATTGTTAGAAATCATTGCTTTAACATTTTTAGCATTATATTTTTTAGGAAATCTATTATCTCGTAAAAATGTATTTAACCCAGAATTTTTAAGCTTCAAAAAATCTTCGTTACTCATATTTCTAAGGATATCTTTGGTTAATCCAGAAGATTTAGATTCATCATCTTTCTCTTTTCTATCTTGATTATCTAAAACAGCATATATAATGTTAGAATCTGAATTAGCTATTTCTAAACCAATTCTACCTGTACCTCTTGTATCTGGAAATCCAGTATTTCCTCCTGTTATTTCTTTCCAAGAATTTCCACCATCTAAAGACTTATATATCCCTGATCCAAGGCCAGATCCATCAAAATTCCAAGCCTTTCTTTCATATTCCCACATAGCAGCATAAAGAATATCTGGACTTTTGTTATCAACTAAGATATCTACAGCTCCCGTTCTAGAATTAACATACAATGTTTTTATCCATGTTTTACCTCCATCTACACTTTTATATACTCCCCTATTTTCATTTTCAGAATATAAATGACCAAGAGAGGCGACCCAAATAATATTAGGATTGTCTGGATGCAAAACTATCCTTCCAATATGATGTGAATCATCTAATCCAATGTGTTCCCATGATTTTCCATTATCTGATGATTTGAACATACCAACTCCTGAATATGAGGATCTGCTTGAGTTATTTTCACCAGAACCTAAATAAATAACATTGTTATTCCAATCAACTTCAATATCACCTATGGTCATAACTATTTTATTATCAAAAATTGGAGTAAAACTGTTACCATGATTTTTTGTTTCCCACAAACCTCCAGAAGCATATGCAACATAAAAATTAGTAGGATCATTTGGATTAACTGAAAAATCTACAACTCTACCACTCATAACGGTCGGACCAATATTTCTAAAAGAAATATTTTTTACTATTGAATTTTTTTCAAGATTAAGTCGTTTTTTATAATCTCCAATTCTTTCAGGAGAAGAAGTAGAATAAACTCCTTGCTCCATATTTTTGTTTTTCTTCTTTTGAGAAAACAAATTGTGGGTAAAAAGGAAAATTGATAATGTTACTATTAAAAAATTTTTCACTATATTATTTTTTGGGTTAGAAATGTATTTATTTGTTAAATTATAATTTATTTGTTATTAATGCAATTATTCTATCTACCCGATGCAGGAAAAAGTGATACACTTTCAAGAGAAGAATCATATCATTGTCTCAAGGTGTTAAAGCATAAGAAAGGAGATAAAGTTTCAATAACAGATGGAATTGGGAATTTATATTCTTGCAAAATTATAAATGATGACCAATCCAGTTGCAAATTAAAAATTCTATCAAAAGAAAAAACTATTAGTAAAAATCACAATATTCATCTTGTAATTTCACCCACTAAAAGTCTTGAGAAGATGGAATGGATGGTAGAAAAATTATCCGAAATTGGAGTTAATAAAATATCTTTTATCTGTACAGAGAATTCTGAAAGAAAAAAAATACGAATCAATAGATTGGAAAAAAAATCTATTTCTGCAATGAAACAATCAAATTCTTTTATAAAAACAACAATAAATGATGTTATATCGTTTGACAATTTTATAAGAAACCTTAATGATAAATCAGAAAAACTAATAGCACACATGGGAAATAACCCGCTATTAAAAAAAATTGTAATAAAAAATAATAATTATACAATCTTAGTTGGTCCAGAAGGTGATTTT
>CAZYIL010000032.1:0-10557 GCA_964646945.1 uncultured Marinoscillum sp.
ATACCTTTGGATCAGCATTTAATAATTATGTGTACAGTAGTCTTTTACTTTCTAAGAGTCAATTTCTAATGGTGTTGTCATTTTCGAATTTCCTCTGGTAAAATCTGGAAATTCTTGCGGTGCACCACCTTGTGCAATAGAGTTTCCGCTTAGTGGCCCTACAGCACTCCAAAAACAACCCTCATATACATTTTGATCCAAAGGAAGACCATTTCTTAAACATTCAATAATTCTATACCTCATCATAAAATCCATACCTCCATGGCCTCCCATTTTTTTTGCTAGACTACCTAATCTTTTATAAAGAGGATGATCATATTTTTCATAAACTTGCTCTAAATCTTCACCTTGAATCCAAGAATGATAATCAATTGATTCGTTACTTATTTTTGTTATTTTATTAACTTCTTTATCAAACGCAACACGAGTTGGAAATCCTGCAAGAGTTCCTTTTGTCCCCTGAATAAGATTGTGTCGAGAATATGGTCTTGGGCTCGTTTCATCCCACTGAACCATAATTGTTCTACCAACCTTAGTTTTAATAAGAGAAGTATTTAAGTCACCATTTTTATATTCTAATTTATTCCATTTATGATTTTTTGTATACTTATTTTCAGCGTATAACTTTCTTCCTAAAGCAGGAGTTGAATAAGAAACAAGAGTACTAAAATTATCATCTTTCCTGGAAAGATTCATATATTGCGCAACAGGTCCAAGTCCATGAGTGGGATAAAGGTTTCCGTTTCCCGTTGCATAATGGTATGTTCTCCATGAGCCAGTCCCTCTTTCTTGTTCTTCCATTTGAAACCTTAGACTATGGATATAAGCAGCTTCTGCATGTAAAAATTGTCCAATAAGCCCTTTTCTACACATATTTAAAAACATAAGCTCATCTCTACCATAATTTACATTTTCCATCATCATGCAATGTTTTTGAGTTTTTTCAGATGTATCTACAATGTCCCACATTTCTTCAATAGTTGTTGCAATGGGAACCTCCACAAAAGCATGCGCACCTTTTCTCATGGCTTCAATAGCCATAGGAGCATGATTATTCCAATTGGTAGAAATAAAAACAATATCAGGTTTAACTTCTTCAAGCATCAATTTCCATCTCTGATCTGATCCGGAATATATTTGAATATCTTTATGTCTTTCCCCAAATCCTATTTCAATACAATTTTGTTTAGATCTTTGTGCTAAATCTTCATACAAGTCACTTATAGCGATAACTTCGGTTCCATTAATTGACGCTATTTGTTTAGCATGGCCTGTTCCTCTTGCTCCAACTCCAATAAAAGCAATCCGAACTTTTTCAAGTCTTGGAGCTGTAAAATCACCCATATATTTAGATGTTTTTTTTCTTTCTGAATTTGAATTGTTGGAACAATTTCCTAGTAGTGATCCTGCCGCAAGAACTGCTCCAGATAGAGAGGTTTTTTTTAAAAATTTTCTTCTATTTAAATTTTTCATTTTTGAATTTTAATCCTTTATCAAATAACCATAAAACTTATTTCTTTAAAGATATTAAAAATAATCCTATAAAAGTTAAGGCCCCATTTAACAATAATATTTCAAAACCAAACCTATAACCAAAGAGTAAAGTTTCTGAATACATGTTGATGAAATAACATAACAATGGAGAGATAAAACACACCACTAATGAGTACTTATCTCTTATTTTATATTTTGTGAAAATGCCAAAAGCAAATAATCCTAATAAGGGGCCATATGTATATCCGGCTGCTTTAAATATAGCATTAATTACACTTTCATCGTTGATTAAGTTAAATATTTGAATTACTATGAAAATAATAACTGAAAAAAGAAAATGCACTTTTAATCTAATAGAAATTTTTTCTTTTTCACTTCTTTTGTCAAAATTTAAAAAGTCTACACAAAATGCTGTAGTTAGTGAGGTTAGAGCTGAATCAGCACTCGAATATGCTGCAGCAATGATGCCTAACAAAAATACAATACCTCCAAAAATAGATAAATGATCCATAGCAATTAGAGGATATAAGTTATCTGATCTAATGGGAATTTTCATCCCAACATAATCAGCATATAAAAAAAGTAAAGCCCCAAGAAATAAAAAAAGAATGTTTGCAAATACCAAAACTACGCAAAACCAAAACATGTTTTTTTGGGCATCTTTAAGATTTTTGCATGTAAGATTTTTCTGCATCATATCTTGATCTAATCCTGTCATTACAATAGCAATAAAAGCGCCAGAAAGAAATTGTTTAACAAAAAATTTCTCATCTTTCCAGTCAAATGTAAACACCTCTGAAAATTTGCTTAGATAAACCTGATTAGAGGCCTCTAAAAAGGTAAAATTCATTTCATCGATAATTAAATAAATTGTTATTATGACTGCAGATAACATAAATAATGTTTGAAGAGTATCTGTCCATACAATTGTTTTTATTCCTCCTTTATAAGTATAAATCCATATTAAAGATATCGTTATAAGAACCGAAATAAAAAAGGGAATATTTAATGAATCAAAAACGATAATTTGTAGAACAGATGCAACTAAGAATAATCTAAAAGAAGAACCTATTACCCTAGATAATAAGAAAAAAAATGAACCAGTTTTATATGAGAATACACCAAATCTTTCATTCAAGTATGAATAAATAGAAACCAAATTCAATCTATAATATAAAGGCATTAATAAGGTTGCTATTACTAAGTAGCCTAATAAGTATCCAAGTACTATTTGAAAATATGAGAAAAAACTATTTCCAACTTCACCCGGAACTGAAATGAATGTTACGCCAGATAAAGAGGTACCAATCATTCCAAATGCAACAACATACCATGGAGATGATTTGTTAGCATTAAAAAAATCAATAGAAGTGACGTTTTTAGATGTAATATGAGAGATGTAATAAATAAGAAGGAAATAAGAAAAAAATAAGAATAAAATTAATAATGGATTCATTTAATTTTTTAATATGCAAAATATATAAATTGGTTCTATTATATTTATATGGATTAAAATTTTTTCTAATTTTATAGAGAGTTGAAAAATAAATCTGAACATAATTATAAAAGTAAAAAAATTGTACAGAATCTAGAATCTGATAGAAGAAGGTTAATTGTTTTAAATGATAATTTCAACACTTTTGATCATGTAATAGACACCCTAATCAATATATGTAAGCATACTCATCAACAAGCTGAACAATGTACATATCTAATACATTATAAAGGTAAATGCTCTGTCAAAGAAGGAAAGATGAAAGAATTAAACAAAATGAAAAAATTAATTTCAACGGAAGGCATAACATCAATAATTAAATAAAATAATGAAATATCCCTCCGCAACACTTGAAAATACAATAAATGAAATTTCAAAATTACCTGGAATTGGAAAAAAAACAGCTTTAAGATTATCATTACATTTATTAAAAAAAGAAAAAGAATACTCAATAAGTTTAGCTAATTCAATTATTGACTTAAAAGAAAAAACAAGGTATTGTAATGAATGCCATATTATTTCAGATGAAGATTTATGTAAAAATTGTAATAATGAAAATCTTATGATTCAAAGAAATAAAATATGCATTGTTGAAGATACACCTGATGTCATTGCTATTCAAAATACAAACCAGTATAACGGTCTATTTCATGTTCTGAATGGTATAATTTCACCTATTAATGGTATTGGACCAGAAAATCTTAATATCGATTCATTAATTAAAAGATTAGAAAAAAATCAAGTAATAAATGAAGTTATTTTTGCCCTAAGTCCTACATTGGATGGAGATACTACTGCATTTTACATATCAAAAAAATTATCAACTTTTAAATTAAAAATCACAACAATAGCTAGAGGTATACCTATTGGTGGAGAAATAGAATATGCTGATGAAGTTACTCTAGGAAGAAGTATTAGTACAAGAATAAATTATAAAGTATGAGATTAACCCCATCAAATAGAATTCAAAATATAGAAGAATCATCAACTCTAGTAATGTCAGCAAAAGCTGCTGAATTAAAATCAAAAGGAATAGACGTCATAAATTTAAGTTTGGGAGAACCCGATTTTAAAACACCAGCATATATCTGTCAAGGAGCTAAAGAAGCTATTGATAGTGGAAATTATTTTTCTTATCCTCCAGTAAATGGATATCCTGATTTAAGAGAAGCTATTTCATTAAAATTTAAGAATGAAAATAATCTTCATTATAATCCGAATAACATTATTGTTTCAAACGGGGTAAAACAATCTATAACAAATATTATGTTTTCGCTATTAAATAAAGGGGACGAGGTTATAGTGTTTTCTCCTTATTGGGTAAGTTATGATGCTATTATTAAATTAGCTGAAGGGGTGCCAATTAATATTCATGGAGATATTGAAAATGATTTTAAACCTTCAGTTTTACAACTAGAGGAATCTATAACCAATAAAACTAAACTAATAATTTTTAGCTCTCCATGTAATCCAACAGGATCCGTCTTTAATCAAAAAGAACTAGAAGAATATTCACGAATTATTCTTAAGCATGAAAATTTGTTTGTTATATCTGATGAAATCTATGAGCACATAAATTTTCTTGATAATCATATAAGCATTGGGACTTTTAAAGGTATGAATGAAAGAACTATAACTTTAAATGGATTTTCAAAAGCTTTTGCAATGACTGGTTGGAGACTAGGATATATGGGGGGCCCTGAATGGATAGCTAAAGCATGTAAAAAAATGCAAGGTCAAACCACTTCTGCAAATTGTTCTATTGCACAAAGAGCTGCTCTAGTAGCTTTGAATTCAGGCATAGAAAGCGCTATGAAAATGAAAGAAGCTTATTTAAACAGAAGAAATATAGTTTATGATCTTCTAAAAAATATTAAAGGATTTAATGTCAATCTTCCAAAAGGGGCTTTCTATTTCTTCCCTAACATAAAAAACCTAATTGGAAAGAAAATAGAAAATACAACTATAAAAAGCGCAAATGATTTATGCATGTATTATCTAAAAGATTCTAGAGTATCTTTAGTCCCAGGAGAAGATTTTGGGGCACCTGATTGTATTAGATTATCTTATGCTGCAAGTGAAAAAGATCTTGTAGAAGCAGTAAATAGAATGATAGTTTCTACAAATAAATTATACTAATGTCATTAAAAAATTATTTTAATGAGATAAACGGAATTAAGGTAATTATAGTTGGAGATGTAATGATAGATTCATATGTTTTTGGGGAAATTAAAAGATATTCTCCAGAAGCACCAGTTCCAATAGTTAATGTAAATTATAAAGAAAAGAGAATTGGTGGAGCTGCAAATGTTGCTCTAAATATAAAATCTTTAGGTGGCATTCCATACCTATGTTCATGTGTTGGCAAAGATCTCGAAGGAAAAAATTTCATAGAACTGTTAAAGAAAAAGAAATTATCAAATAGTTCAATCATTATAGATTCAAAAAAAAAGACTACAATTAAAGAAAGAGTCATAGTCAACAACAAACATATTTTAAGAGTAGATGATGAAAATACGGAAAATATTTCTAAAATAGTTCAAAACAAATTGATTCGAATAATCAAAAAACTTGTTAAAAAATGTAATCTTCTAATATTTCAAGATTACAACAAAGGAATACTAACAAAAGATTTCATAAATCAAATCATTAATTTTTCAAAGAATAAAATAAAAATCACTGTTGATCCAAAATATGAAAATTTTAATTCTTATAATAACATTGATTTGTTGAAACCCAATCTTCTTGAAGCATGTCAAGGATTGAAATTAGATTATAAGAAAATTACAAATAATAAATTAGGTATAGCTGCACAAAAACATCTAATTAAAAATAAAATAAAATGCATCATGATTACAATGTCAGAAAATGGAATCTTAATAATTAATAAAAACAACATAAAGCATTATAAAACATTTTCTAATAAAATTCTTGATGTTTCGGGTGCGGGAGACACTGTTATTTCTGTTGCCAGTATTTGTTTTTGTATGTCAATTCCAACTAACTTTTTAGGTTATTTTTCAAATTTAGCTGGTACAATAGTTTGTCAAACTTCTGGAGTTATACCAATAAATAAAAAGAAACTATTTAGAGAAGCTATTAAAAATGATTTAGACAAGTACCTCTAAGAAAATAAATTATTTTATTTTAGCAAAAAATAATTATGTTAAACATAGTGTTATTTGGACCTCCCGGGGCTGGAAAAGGAACCCAAAGCAAAAAAATAATTCAAAAATATAATTTAATTCATATTGCCACTGGTGATCTCTTCCGATTACATTTAAGTAATAATACTTCATTGGGAATTAGAGCAAAAGAATATATGAATAAAGGAAATTTAGTGCCTGATAATATTGTAATAAATATGGTTGAAGATAAAATCAACAATTCTAATAATGTTGAAGGATTTATATTTGATGGATTTCCAAGAACGATAAACCAAGCGACAGCGCTGGATAAAATGCTTGAAATAAAAAACATCCCTATTAAACGAATGTTAGCTCTCAAAGTTGAAGAGGAGGAACTCATCCGAAGAATTAAAAATAGAGCTAAATCTTCTGGTAGATTAGATGATCAAAGTGAAGAAAAAATCAATAATAGGATTCAAGTGTATAATAAAGAAACAAAACCTGTTGCAAACTACTATAAAGAACATGATAAATTTTCTGAAGTAAATGGAATTGGAGAAATTGATGAAATTTTCGATGAATTATGTTCAATAATAGACAATTTATAAAAAATGAATAATCCCAATTTCATAGATTATGTAACAGTCTATTCTAAATCTGGAGATGGAGGTGCTGGCTCAAAGCATTTTAGAAGAGAGAAATTTGTTCCAAAAGGTGGACCAGACGGTGGTGATGGTGGAAGAGGTGGTCATGTTATTTTAAAAGGGAACAAGCAAATATGGACTTTATTGCATTTAAAATTTAAAAAACATATTATAGCAGAAAATGGAAAATCAGGAGGTGGTTCAAAAAAAAATGGAGCTAATGGAGAAGATACTATTATTGAAGTTCCACTAGGAACCATAGCAAAAAAAAAAAATAATGAGGAAAAGATATTAGAAATAATTAAAGATAGAGAAGAAAAAATTTTGCTTGAAGGAGGAATGGGAGGTCTTGGAAATTATAATTTCAAATCATCAATAAATCAATCACCTCAATATTCGCAGCCAGGAATAAAGGGAAAAGAAGACTGGATCATTTTAGAATTAAAAGTGCTAGCAGATGTAGGAATTGTTGGATTTCCAAATGCAGGAAAATCAACGTTGTTGTCAACCTTATCAAAAGCAAAGCCAAAAATCGGAAATTATCCTTTTACCACCATAAAACCAAACTTAGGAGTCGTTCCTTATAAAGAAGATAAATCTTTTATTTTAGCAGATATACCAGGTATAATTGAAGGAGCTTCAAAAGGTAAAGGATTAGGATTAAGATTTTTAAGACATATAGAAAGAAATTCTGTGCTACTTTTTATGATTCCTATAGATTCAGATAATATTAATAAGGAATATGATTTATTACTAAAGGAATTAATAATCTATAATAAAGAGTTAATAGATAAAAAAAGAATATTATCTATTTCTAAAAATGATTTAATTGAAAAAAAAGAATTAAAAAAGATAAAAAAAAAAATAAAAATAGATATTCCTGTGATATTTATTTCTAGTATAAACAATGATGGGATTGAAAAACTAAAAAATCAAATTTGGAATGAATTAAACAAAAATTAGCCAAAATGGCATGTAATATTTTTGGCAACAAAATTGCTCTAATAATATTAAATATTTAATTGTATGAAAAAAAAATCTGAAAACAAAAAAAAACATTCAAAAAAGAAAATTTCTCCTTTAGTTTCATTAAAGAGTGATTTAAAAGAGACGAAAGATAAGTATTTAAGATTATACTCTGAATTTGAAAATTATAGAAGAAGGACTGCACAAGAAAAAATTGATATGATTAATAGTGCAAATAAGGATTTAATTTCTTTGATATTTCCAATTATTGATGATTATGAACGCGCCCTTAATTCAAAACTTAATCCTAAATCAAATCAAAAAACAATCAAAGAGGGCTTTGAACTAATTTTTCAAAAATTAATAGCATTATTAAATAATCAAGGTGTTACAAAAATGAAAGTTAATAAAGGAGATACTTTTGATTCAGATTTACATGAAGCAATTACAAAAACACAGTCCGGTGATAAACTAAAAGGAAAAATAGTTGATGTGATAGAAAATGGTTATATAATGGATGAAAAAGTAATTCGATTTGCAAAAGTAGTAACAGGGTCATAAAATGGATAAAAGAGATTATTACGATACATTAGGTATAGATAAAAATGCTTCAGATTCAGAAATTAAGAAAGCATATAGAAAAGTAGCTATAAAATATCATCCAGATAAAAATCCAGATGATAAATCAGCTGAAGAAAAATTTAAAGAAGCAGCTGAAGCTTATGAAGTCCTAAGTAATAATGAAAAAAGACAACAATATGACCGATTTGGCCATGAGGGATTAAAGGGATCTAATAGTGGTTTCGGTTCGGGAGGAATGAATGTTGAAGATATTTTCAATCAGTTTGGGGATATATTTGGGGACGGAAGCCCTTTTGATGGGTTTTTCGGAGGAAGATCTACTAACTCTAGTAGAAAGAGAGGAACAAACTTGAGAATAAAATTGAAATTAAATATTAAGGAAATATATAAAGGAGTTGAAAAAAAAATTAAGGTAAAAAGATTGGTTACCGCAAAAGGAGTTACCTATAATACTTGTCAAATATGTAACGGAACTGGTCAGGTAAAAAAAGTTATGAATACTATGATAGGTCAGATGATGTCTACTTCAAACTGTAACAATTGTAATGGTAATGGGAAAGTAATAGATCAAAAACCACCGGGAGTTGATAGTACTGGTTTGGAATATAAAGAAGAAATAATAAAAATAAACATACCAGAAGGAGTATCAGATGGAATGCAATTATCAATGAGTGGTAAAGGAAATGATGCTCCAGGCGGTGGAACTTCTGGTGATTTACTAATATTAATTGAAGAGGTAGAAGATGAAACTTTCAAAAGGGATGGTGAAAATATTATATATGATCTATACTTAAATTTCATAGATGCTGTAATGGGAAGAAGCATTGAAATCCCAACATTAGATGGTATGGTCAGAATAAAAATAAGTCCTGGAACACAAAGTGGTAAAATTTTAAGATTAAAAGGTAAAGGAATAAAAAACATAAATCAATATGATAGAGGAGATCAATTAATATATATAAATATATGGACACCAAAAAAGCTTTCTTCAGACGAAAAAGATTTACTTATGAAATTTAAAGATTCTGAAAATTTTAAACCCAATCCAACTAAATCAGATAAAAGTTTTTTTGATAAACTAAAAGATTTTATCTAATAATAGTAACAATAAATTATTTTAAACGTATTACATGAATGCCCAAACTAATTATTCATGTTTTTCTCTTTTTGTTGGTATTATCTATAAATGCACAATCAAGGAAATTTTATACTATAAAAAATGATAATACATACGATAAAATTATATTCAAGGTTAAAGCTCAATCAGGTAATTATAAGATTATACCATCTAAGAGAAAAAATACAATAGATATTTTTGGTTCTCCTAATCATGAAAATTTAAACCCTTCATTTAGTAGTACAAAAAAAGATGAGAGGACTAGACAAATTCTTTTTACATTAGAAAATTTATATGATCCTATTCTGACAAATTTCGTTTCAAATGAAAATAACTTATGGGAATTTTTTATTAGTGAAAACAAAACATATGATTTATCCTTCAGCTATGATGTAGCTGATGTGGACATTGATTTATCCAATATTCCTATAGAAAATATCAATCTAATTACTGGAAATGCTAATTTAACTATCAATTACAAAGAGAATCAAGGAAATCCTATAAATATGGAATCTTTAAAAATAAAAATTGAAATAGGTTCACTAGATACAAAAAACATTAATCTTTCAAATGCAGAGAATATATTAACTGAAATTGGGTTTGGGAATATCATTTTAGACATTGGGAAAAATAAAAGAAAAGGATTTATTTCTAGAACAAATTTAAGTGCTGGAAAGCTTATTATAAACTTACCGTTTGATGAAATGGCTACTAAAATAGAAATTAATAACTCTCCGCTTTCTACAATTTTTATCCCAAATTCCTTTCGTGAAATAGAAGAAAATATTTTTGTGAATCAATCATTCTTCTCTGATTCAAAAAATATTAGATCCTTTATAATTGACGTGGGATTAGGTAATATTACCGTAAACTATAAAAAATAATTTCAATTAAATTTATATCTTATAGCTTTAATTATATTAAATGATTAAAGTCTTTGACAACCTGTATTCAAATACCTCAAAAATAAAATGGTTAATAACTTCATTAATTATTTTGACAATTGTTTTCTCAACAGGATATGTAAATATAATTATTGATGATATTAGAGAAAGAGAAAGGAACGTAATTGAATTATATGCAAATTCAATAGAATATTTAGCCAATTCTAAAAGTGATATAAATACTGAC
>CAZYIL010000032.1:10567-12953 GCA_964646945.1 uncultured Marinoscillum sp.
AATACTTCTATTCCAGTTATAATTTCAGATAAAAACGATAATATAATCGATTCACGAAATATAATTGAAAATAAAAAATATAAAGAAAATGATAAAAATAAAATTCTAAAAAAAGAATTAATAGAAATGAAAAAAACAAATGATCCAATAAAGATTTTTCTGAAAAATGAAAAAGATGAAATCATAGACTATCAATTTGTATATTATAAAAATTCTGAATTATTAAACAAATTAAGTTTATTTCCATATTTGCAAGTATCTGTAATTATTATTTTATCAATCATTTTTTATTTAGTTTTTAAATACTCCAATACATCAGAAAAAAATAAAATTTGGATAGGTTTGGCTAAAGAAACAGCTCATCAACTTGGAACACCACTTTCTTCTTTAATAGGATGGAAAGAATATATTAAATCTAAAAATTTATTAAAATCAAAACCAGAAATAATAAAAGAAATTGAAAAAGACCTTCAAAGATTATCTATAATCACTGAAAGATTTTCTAGCATAGGCTCTAAACCTGTTTTAAAAAATCTGGATATAAGAACTTTGATAAGTAAATCAATTTCTTATTTAAAAAAAAGATGTTCTTCAAGCATTCAATTTAAAATTGAATCTTCAAATAATAAGATTTATTATGAAATAAATAAAGAATTGTTTGGTTGGGCAATTGAAAATTTATGTAAAAATTCAATTGATGCTTTAGGGAAAAAAGGAAACATATTAGTAAAAATTCATAATAATCATAAAAAATTAATCATTGATATCATAGATGATGGAATAGGAATAAAAAATGGAGAATTTAATAATATTTTTAAACCTGGGGTGTCAACAAAATCTAGAGGATGGGGTTTAGGATTAAGTTTAGTAAAAAGAATTATTGAAGAATATCATGATGGAAAAATCTTTGTTCATAAATCAATAAAAAATATTGAAACAGTTATTAGAATCGAGATGAAAAAAAAGAATTAAAAAAAAAAAAAATATTTATCATTTTTTATTTTTGTTAAGTTCTATTTATAATTTAATTTCGTTTCTTATTAGTCAATAAAAAATAAATTATAATGTCAAATTCTGGTAAAATCACTCAAATAATTGGACCTGTTGTAGACGTAGCTTTTGAAAATAAAAACTCTATACCTGAAATTCTAAATGCATTAGAAATTCCTAAAGATGATGGGACTAGTATAACACTTGAAGTTCAACAACATTTAGGTGAAGATAGAGTAAGAACTATTGCAATGGCTGGTACTGAAGGACTTAAAAGAGGAATGAAAGTTTTAGATATGGAAAAACCAATATCAATGCCTGTTGGGGAAGATATAAATGGCAGATTATTCAATGTAGTTGGCTCAGCTATTGATGGAATGGCTCAACCAAAAGGTAAAGAAAGGCTATCTATTCATAGAGATGCCCCTAAATTTGAAGAACTTTCTACTTCTGCTGAAGTATTATTTACTGGAATCAAGGTAATAGATCTAATTGAACCATATAATAAAGGAGGAAAAATAGGTTTGTTTGGTGGTGCAGGCGTTGGAAAAACAGTATTAATTCAAGAGCTCATCAATAACATAGCCAAAGCCTATTCAGGACTATCTGTCTTTGCAGGAGTTGGGGAAAGAACTAGAGAAGGAAATGATTTGTTAAGAGAAATGATAGAAGCTGGTATAGTAGACTACGGAGAAGATTTTAAAAAATCTATGGAAGAAGGCGGATGGGATTTATCTAAAGTTGACAAGAAGAAATTAAAAGAATCTAAAGCAGCATTTGTTTTTGGACAAATGAATGAACCTCCTGGTGCAAGAGCAAGAGTTGCATTGTCAGGTTTAACTTTAGCTGAATATTACAGAGATGGAGATGGTAATTATCATGCCTTATCAAATGAAGTTATTCCTCAAGGCGAGTGGGTGCATATTGTAGTTACTGCTGATGGAGATACAAGTATGACTGCTTATATAAATGGAGAAGCACAAACAACTAATAGTAGTATGAGCGATACTGAACTTCTTGTAGATAGATTTATGGAAGGGTATACTGCAGGTGGTGGTTATGAATCACTGGGAAGTATAACCGAAATATCATATTTTGCAAATCGAAAAATAGGTGAAGCGAATGTAAAGCAATTATATAATGATGGTTTAGCTGGTGACCCTAGGGATATTAATGATGCTTCTCATTTAACTCATTATTGGAGAAATAATGGTCTTGCTGAATGGAAAGATTTAAAAGGCAGCAATGATGCTAATACAAATGGTGTTACTGAAACCCTATTACTCCCAGCAGGAGTAGATGCTTCTAGAGATAATCAAGGTTTCTTAATGAATAGGCAGAAGGATACTAATGCACTGAATTTATCTACTTTGAATGATTCTCAAGATGATTACGT
>CAZYIL010000033.1:0-9499 GCA_964646945.1 uncultured Marinoscillum sp.
TAAAGAAACAGATACAATAGAAATAATTCAATAGCTATTGAAGCTTTTGATCCAAATATTCATAACTTCAATAATGTGATTGGATCAGCAGGGTTTTTAGAAGGAATAGATGAGTTCACATTTCGTCCAGGTGCTCATATTAAAACAGCAATAAATTTTGAATTTGGCAATATGAAAAAAGGTGCTGTAGGGGTAGAAATAGGTTTTTTAGGTGAAATTTTTACTAAAAAAATGATTATAATGCCTACAGTAAATAATAAATCAATATTTACTTCTGTTTTTATTACACTTTTTTATGGAAGAAAGTGGAAATAAAGAAAATGTTTGAATTAAATTACAATGTCTTTTTGAAAAAAACATCTAAAACTTGAAAACTAAAATATCAAAACCAAATTGGCTCAGAGTAAAGTTACCGATTGGAAGAGAGTATAAAAATGTCAGAAAAATAGTTGATAAATATAAGCTAAATACTATTTGTGAAAGTGGAAACTGTCCTAATATGGGGGAATGCTGGGGTGCTGGAACTGCAACATTTATGATTCTAGGTAACGTTTGCACTAGAAGTTGTACTTTCTGTGCAGTAGCAACGGGAAAACCTCCAGAATATGATATTTTAGAACCATTAAGAGTCGCCAAAGCAATAAAAAAGATGGAATTAAAACATGCTGTTATTACTTCAGTAAATAGAGATGAACTTAAAGATAGAGGAGCTGAAATTTGGAACCAAACTGTATCTCTTACAAAAAAATTATCGCCAAAAACTACTATTGAAACTTTAATACCTGATGTAAAAGGGAATTGGGATGCTCTTTATAAAATGATTGATGCTGGGCAAGAAGTTGTATCCCATAATATAGAAACCGTTGAAAGGTTATATAGAAGAGTTAGACCACAAGCGAGATATGAAAGGAGTCTTGAGCAAATAAAATTAACAAAGTCATTTGGAAAAAGAACTAAATCTGGTATAATGATTGGTATAGGTGAAAAAAAAGAAGAAGTGTTTAAAACTATGGATGATATGGTTGAACACGGTTTACACATTTTAACTATTGGCCAATATCTACAACCAACTAAAATGCATCTTGAAGTTGATGATTTCGTAAAACCTGAAATTTTTGAAATGTATAAAGAAGAAGGACTTAAAAAAGGTTTAAAATATGTTGAATCTGGGCCACTCGTAAGATCTTCTTATCACGCTGAGAGACATGTAAATGTGCCGATATAGACTTATTATAATTCTGTTTTTTATAATTTCAAATGTATTTAGTCAAGTAAATACAGGAAATATAACTATAGTTAGAGATAAGTGGGGAGTTCCGCATATTTATGGATTAACAGATAAAGAAGCGGCATATGGGCTAGCCTGGGCTCATGCAGAAGATGATTTTCAAACCATTCAAAAAACTTTTTTGCCTACAAAAGGAATGCTCGGAAGATTAGAAGGTATAGAAGGTGCTATTTTGGATTTTGCTGTAGAGCTTTTAAGGTCAAGAAAAGTTGCAGAAAAAGAATTAAAAAACCTTTCACCTGAGGGTCTAAATATAATATATGGTTATCTAGAGGGATTAAATGCATATGCTAAAAAATATCCCGAAAAAATTCTTGTAAAAAAATTTTTTCCATTAACAATATACGACTACCTAACTGGATTAAATCTCATGTTACATCTATTCTCAGACACTGGAGATATTATAGGACAATTACTTTCTAATAAAACAACCTATTTAGATGAAATGTCTGGTGTAGATAATTTTGGAAATTCAATTGGGTCAAATGGATTTGCGTTTAATAGTAATAAAACAAAAGATGGAAAAACTTA
The DNA here is from genome assembly GCA_964646945.1 of uncultured Marinoscillum sp. Taxonomy (GTDB): domain Bacteria; phylum Bacteroidota; class Bacteroidia; order Cytophagales; family MED-G16. The sequence goes on from CAZYIL010000033.1 coordinate 1,820, forward strand.
TTTAAATGTTAACACACATCAACCATTAGAAGGACCTTTTGCCTGGTATGAAGCTCATCTCAATAGTGAAGAGGGGTGGAATATGTTAGGAGGTTTATTTCCTGGCCTACCAATTCCCGTTATAGGAACTAATGAGCATCTTGGGTGGACACATACTTATAACTATCCTGATATGAATGATATATATCAACTTGTGATAAATCCTGATAATGAAAATGAGTATAGGCTGGATGATAAGTGGAAAAGTTTTGAAGTTAAGGAAGTTAAGCTAAAGGTTAAGGTATTTCTTGGAATAAAGACTAAAGTAAAAAAAGAAATTATCTGGTCTGAGTTTGGTCCCGTCATAAAAAACAAGAGAGGTCACTTTGCGTTTTTCTCTCAGTCACTTAACAATATAAGTGCTGTAGAGCAGTGGCTTAAGATGAATAAGGCATCAAACTTTAGTGAGTTTGAATCTGCCTTGAAACTACTCGGAATTCCTAGGTTTAATATCATATACGCTGACAGAGATGATAATATCTTTTATATGAGTAACGCAAGATTATCAGTTAGAAGTCCAGGTATTGACTGGCAAAGTCTTATTCTTGGAGATACCTCTTCTTTAATTCTCGATAAATATCATTCTTATGAAGATTTACCTAAATTATTGAATCCACCAAGTGGATATTTATTTAATACTAATAATTCACCATTTAATTCCACAACTAAAGAATTTAATTTAAAAGAAAAAAATTATCCTTCTACTTTTAATTTCAAAGAAAAAGAAAATAATAGAAGTTCTAGGTTTATGGAGTTGATTGATAATTATGAGAAAGTTGATTATGAAGATTTTAAAAAAATTAAATATGATCAACAGTATCCCGATTCGATATTATTTATTGGAAATATTAAATCAATATTTGATATTGATAAAAATCTATTTTCAGATTATGAGATTTTAATAGATTTAATTCAGAGCTGGGATAAAAAAGGAAACTTTAATAATCTAGGTGCTGCGCAATGGTCTAGATACTATAAGTTTATTTTGAATGTTTTGAATGAAAATAATCAAAAAAATCTTTATCAAAGTATCCCATTTGAATATCATATGGAGGCATTAAAACGATCGGAAAAGTACCTTCTCAAAAACTTTGGTAAAGTTGATATTTTACTTGGAGACTTACAGAGACATGTCAGAGGAAATATAAATCTACCTGTATCTGGATTAATTGATATGATTGCCCCATCTTGGGTTATAAATTATAAAAAAGGTAGATTGAAAGTAGCTTCTGGAGAATCTTATATCATGTTGGTTCAATATTCTAAAGAGGGAGTAGAAATTGAAACTATATTACCCTATGGAAATTCAAATAATGAAGAAAGTCCTCATTATACCGATCAAATGAAAATGTTTGTTAATAAAGAAACCAAAGCAATGACATTAAATAAAGAAAAAATATTTGAAGAAGCAGTAAAGGTTTACAATCCTAAATAATTAATCCAATCTTTTGTTTTAATTTTTGTATTCTTTTATAAGATTCTTCTATTCTCTCTTGTTTTATTTTACCCGATCTAATTTTATTTTTTATTATCGATATTATATTTTTTGTTGTTACTTGATCCTTCTTTAATTGATTATTTGAAAAAAGAAGAATGTCAATTCCTGCGTTAATTGATTTTTCGATTGCATACTCTAACCCAAAATATTTAGTAATTGCCTGCATTTGCATGTCGTCAGAGAAAACTACTCCATCATAATCTAAAAAACCTCTAAGTAATTTATTTATAACTTTATTAGATAAAGTTCCTGGTAGCATTTTTTCATCTAATTGTTTGTTAACTACATGTGCGCTCATGATAGCGTCAACAAGCCCTGAATCAATAAGAAATTTATAAGGATATAGCTCTTCTATCATCCAAGTGTGAGAAACATCAGTTAATCCTAAATGAGAATCTTCATTTGAACTTCCATGTCCAGGGAAATGTTTTATTACAGGAATTATGTTTTCCTCTCTATGAGAAATTATAAATGATTTTGCATGAGATATAACAAGATCAGGATTTCTTCCAAAGCTTCTTCCAAGCTTATAAATTACAGGATTATCTATATTTATAGAAAGATCTACTGAAGGTGCATAATTAACATTAATACCAAGTTTATTCAATAACATACTTGTCTTTTTTGAATAATAATATGTGGTGTCCAAAATATTTTTTTCTCCTAAAAATTTCGCCGATCGAGTTTCATGAAATCCATATTTAGCTTTTAGTCTATTTACTTTACCTCCTTCTTCATCAATCGCAACAAACATTGAAAAATTTGTTTTTAAATGAATTTTATCTAATAATTTTTTTAATTCATCAAATGAATTATTTGGATGAATGTTTTTTTCAAATAAAATTATTCCACCTATATTATTTTTAGACAATTCCGTTAAGATAGAATCAGCTTCTTCAACTTTACTGATATCCCCAATCCCAAACATTAACATTTGACCTATCTTATTTTCTAAAGATTCATTTTTTGACTGAGAAAATAATTTTAACGAAAAAAGAAAAATTAAAAATGTAAAAAAAACTTTATTCTTGACTTTCATTAATAGTTATGATTTTTTTTATTATATCTGAAAAATAGCTTCCATTATAAGGACCATACCAATTCATAGTATAAGTTTCATAAGTGTTAATGTTTTTTTTATTATACCAATTATCTTTTGTTATGTAACCAACATATCCTCCATTAAAACTGTTAATTATTAAATTCATTTTTTTTGATAATGCAAACTCTTCTAATGGCTTAACCAATTCACCAGAAAAATCTGATGGGGTGCCTATAATTAAGATATCACCTAATTTAAGAAAAGAAAAATATTTAGATGAATTATCTAAACCAACAAAATAATTAAAAATCCACGATTTAAAAATAAGAAAATCATTAAACCTAAATGATGGTTCTCTCATCTTTATGTAAATTTTATTAATAAATAATCTATTTTCAAAAAACGTAGGAATAGAATCTATAACATTTATAATTTTATTGGTAATAGCATTCGAAATAGCATTAACTTTATTTTTTCCTTCCAAAAGTTTATATTTTGGAGCCATACTACCCACAGCCCCTGCACCATACAAAGCAAAATCTACTTTAGGCAGTCCTTCAAGATGAAAAATGCATTTTCCAGGATAATCAGATGATATTTTAAGTTGATTATCACTATAACAGGTAGCATGAGCAGAAAAAGAAAACATAATTATTTTTTTTCCACTATTTCTTTCAAATTTTACTAACCTAATCCAATTATCCTTAGTTCCTAAAGAATCACCAACCAGTCTATTTGTTATAAACTCTTTAGCATTAATTCTATAATATCCAACTTTTGTTATTTCCATATTGTTAAGAGCCTCTAACAATGATTTTCTTATGGCACTAGAAATAAATTGCAAAATTCTTTCATCATATTCCCCTGCAAACATTTCTCCTACAATGCTAGGAAGATATCCTCCAATACTTGAATGAGAATGAGATGCAGTCAAAAATATTTCAGATTGCTTTAAATTGGTTCCTTTAAGAATATTATTCAAATTTAGATTTGGAGGAGAAATTAATAAATCTAAAGAAACATAAGCAGCCCGGTTTATTCCATTATCCAGCACTATAGTTCGAACCCAAATAGAATCTTCAACACCAATATTAATTTTACCATTTCTTTCTCCATAACCTGCTAAAGGCGTAGCGAAAGAAGGTATTAATGAACTTTTTGCCCAGCCAATTTTTAATGTATCTCCGTCTATTTTAAGATTCATTTTACCTAATGAATCTAATGTGTGCATTGTTTGCTCATAGAATTTAGACTCTTTATAAGGAGCAGTATCTAAACGTTCAAAAATTGAAAAAAACAGAACGAAAATAACTAAGACAATTAAAAAAAAGGGTTTAATTAATTTTCTAGGGAACACCTTTAAATATTAATTTTAAGAATTAAAAATAGTAATTTAGAGGATAAATTTTCATTTGAAAAGGAAACATTAATATGAAAACTTTAAAAATAGTATTTCTAACTTTTATTTTATTTGCATTTTCTACCACCTTTTGTTTTTCTCAAAGCATAAAGAAAGCAAATAAATTTTTTTCTAAAGGAGAATTAGATAAGTTTCAAGAAACAATATATAAAGCATTAGAAAAAGATAGCCTAAACCCTGGAATAGATTTTCTTTATGCAAAATTATATCTATCAAATAATTATCCAAATAAAAATGTAGACAAAGCAAAAGAATATATACAAAATGCTTTTATAAAATATGAAAATATTAATGATAAAATTAAAAACGAATTAAAAGAAATCAATATCAATATTAATTCCATTGATTCACTTAATATTATAATAGATAGTCTTGCTTTTGATGTTGCATTAAAAAAAAATAGTGTAGATGGATTTGAATACTTCATGAAAAAATACCCAAAATCAAAAAATAAAGAAGATGCATTTAACAAAAGAAATGCTATAGTATATGAGAGTATAAAAAAATTAAATACCTGGCGTGCATATCAATACTTTATTCAATCATATAAAGGTGCTAAACAGGTTAAAGAAGCAAAAAAAAAATATGAAAGACTTTTATACGAAGAAAAAACAAGAGATAAGACTCTAGGTTCTTATAGATTGTTTTTGTCTCAAAATAAAAACACTCCATTCAGAAATGAAATCGAAAAAAATATTTTAGAAATTTCTACAGAGAGCAATAATCCAGCTGAATATGTTGATTTTTTGGAATCTTTTCCGAAAAGTAAGTGGTATAAAAGTGCTATCAACTATCTATATTATGTTTCCAAAAAAAACATTAATAAGTATGAAAAATATTTTAAAAACACAGGCATATATGATTCGTTAAATACAATAAAAAAATTAGATAGTATCCCTTTATTGGGATATTATGAAAATGAAAAATATGGATTTATTGATTTAAATGGCAACACAATCATAAACCCTATTTATAGTTCTATTAAAAAAGAATATTTATGTGAAATGATTGTAGATGATTTCTTAATTATAAATGAAGGAGATGAAAAAGTTATTTTAAATAAAGCATCAGATACAATATATAGAGGAGATTTTATTCATGCAGAAAATTTGGGGAACGGTATAATTAAAATTATCAAAAAAAATGAAATGGAACTTTTTCATAAAAGTAGAAAAAGAATTTTTTCAGGGCAAATTGATAATGCCTATACCGTTCATGATAAATTCATCTTAATTGAAAAGAATAATAAGTACGAATTAATTTCTTTCCACGGAAAAAAATTATTTAAATCAATATTTGATGATGTAATGAATGAAGGTTCGTTTATAATTTTTGAAAAAAATGGAAAATATGCAGTAAGCAATTATAATAATCTATCCAAAATAATAAAAAACAAAAAAGATAAACTAAAATTTATTTTTGATGATTATGAATTAATTGAAAAAAAAGCTCTTATATGTTTTTCTAAAGATGGAGAAGAATTATTAGATGAAAATTTGAACATAATCATAAAGAAATCAAAACAAAATATATACCCAATAGACAAAGGATGGATAGTCAAAAGTGATTCAGGTTATCAAATTTATAGTCACATATTTGATTTTAAATTTTCTACTCAATTTGATATGATTCAAAATAATAAGAAATATATATCCGGTAAGAAAAATGATAAATGGGAAGTTTATTCCTTGTTGAATGGAGAAAAAATATTAGAAGATTATGATTCAATAAAATTAGTTACCGATTCTGTTATATGGATAAGAAATCAGAATGAAGTTAAATTGTATTTTTCAAATAAGAAGGAAATTTTGATTGATACAAGCTCTGTTCTAAACATCTTAAGAGCCAACCAAAACCCTAATCATTCGACAAATTACATAAGGGTTTCAGACTACAAAGAAGCAAATATATATTCTGAAACAGGTGATAAATTGCCTAAAATGGAGTTTTTTCATGTAGTAAAAAAAGGAGATACATTTAATAAAATTTCTTCTTTTTATAAGATAAAACTATCAGAGATTTTATCAATGAATAACAAAAAGAATACCAATCTTTTAATTGGAGAAAAACTTAAGATAAAAGGATATACTCCAAAGAAATTAATTACAGATAGTTTTTTTGAAATTGAAGAAGAAGGTAAAAAAGGACTTGTAGATAAATCTGGGAAACTAATACTTGAAAAAATTTATGATGGAATCAGATTAATTGATAGCAGCAATATTTCCATTTTGAAAAATGAAAAGTTTGGTGTTTATAATATCCCAAATAATAAAGTGATTGAACCAATATATTTTAATGAATTAATTCCATATGATTCTACTAAATATATAGCTAAAGATTTTTTTAAATATGGAATGGTGAATTACAATAGTGATGTTTTACTTCCCTTTGAATATCAATCCATAGAATATTGGAATCAAAATTCTGCTATAGTAAAAAAAGAAGACAAATATTCTATAACTAAAATAGAAACAAAAAAAGAAGAATATTCCAATATAGAAAAAATCTTCCCAGTAATAAAAAACGGTGAAAAAATTATAAAAATCCAAACTGCTAATGGTTATGGTGTAATTAGCAACACTGGAGTAGAGATTCTTTCTCCAAATTACAACCAGATAAAAGTAGTTGAAAATATAAAGTTGCCTTTTTTCATAGCTAAACAGATCCTAAATGAAGCAAACTTGTTAGTTAATTTATATGTTGATTCCAAAGGTAAGGTTATCAAAAATCAAGCTTTAAAAATTGATGAAAAAATTAAAATAGATTGTAATTAATAATATTAAACTAAAAGCTTTAACAAAAGAATTACTTGAATATTTTCATTTTTTTTTATCTTTGTCAACTAAATTTTAATTTTCAATAAAAAAAATATGTGCAAAAAATTAATTTATAATTTTTTTTTCTTGGTTATTATAATAGCTTTTTCAAGCATTAATCTTGTTGCGCAATCTCCGTATGCATTTAATTATCAAGCTATAGTAAGAAATCTGGATGGTAGCTTAAAATCAAACCAAGGAGCAATTTTTAAATTTCAAATTGTAAATGTTCAACAAACCGTTCAATATACTGAAACACACTCAGTTGTAACAAATGAATATGGTCTTGCAACTGCTCATATAGGAAGAGGTTCAACCGTAGATGACTTTTCTGCAATTAAATGGGGTGATTCTGCATATTTTCTAAAAGTTTTCATAGACGATGTTGAAATAGGCTCAAGTCAATTACTTAGTGTCCCTTATGCACTTTATGCTCTAAATGCAAAAACTCCAGGACCAGAAGGTCCCATGGGACCCCAAGGACCGGAAGGACCTCAAGGAGATGCGGGACCAGTAGGAATTCAAGGACTTCGTGGACCAGCAGGGCCAATAGGACCAGCAGGATCGCAAGGGCCTAAAGGTGAACAGGGAGATTTAGCTAGTATCACAGGAGGGGCAACCAGCATCTTAAATGTTAATTTAGCTCCGGATAGAGCTATTGTAAGTAATAATCAAGGAAAAGTTACTGCTACATTTATAACGACTACCGAAATCACTCATCTTGGAAATTCAAGATCTAATCTTCAAGCACAAATTGATGCAATTCCTGTTCCAACAACCTTAACAGCCTCAAGAGCTGCAATAACAGACGCTCAAGGGAAAATCGCAGCATCTGCTGTAACTGCAACTGAAGTAGGATATCTAG
>CAZYIL010000033.1:9599-12880 GCA_964646945.1 uncultured Marinoscillum sp.
CTGTAACTGCAACTGAAGTAGGATATCTAGACAATGCCACTTCAAATATACAAGCACAAATTGATGCAATACCTGTGCCTTCTACTATTACTGCTTCACGAGCTGTTGTAACAAATGTTTCAGGCCAAATTAGTGCATCGGATGTTACTTCATCAGAAGTTTTATATCTGGATATAGCTTCAGCGGGTACTGTAGAAGCATCAAAAGCAATTGTAACAGATGCTAATAAAGATGTCGAAGGTATAAGAAATTTAACTACCACAGGAGATGTAACCGTTAACACCAATAAACTGACGGTTGCTGGTGCAACAGGAAATACAGCTATAGCAGGAACACTTGGAGTTACAGGAGATGTAACCGTTAACACCAATAAACTGACGGTTGCTGGTGCAACAGGAAATACAGCTATAGCAGGAACACTTGGAGTTACAGGAGATGTAGCAGTCAATAATAATAAGTTTACTGTTGCTGCTGCTTCTGGAAATACAACAATAGCGGGAAATGTTACAATGAGTGGAACTGGAAAAGTAACTGATTTTGGTGGAAATAGTATCAAAGGATATAGTGCCACTCTAAACGATCAAACTGGAACAACCTATACACTTGCCGCTTCAGATAATGGAAAAGTTGTAACGCTCAATAATGGTAGTGCAATAACTGTAACAATTCCTACAGGACTAGTTGGAGGATTTAATTGCCTGTTAGTACAAAAAGGAGCTGGACAAGTAACAATTGCCGGTGCAGGTGGAGTAACTCTTTCGAATAGAAGTACTCAGACCAAAACAGCTGGACAACATGCTATAGTCACGCTAGTACATATAGGTGGTGAAGTCTATATCCTTTCAGGAGATACCGGAGCTTAGTTTTAAACTAATTTATCAAAAATTTTAATTTCAATATTTTATCTTTAAGGATTTGGTTACATTTAATTAACTAAAATTAAATCCAATGAAAATGATAGAGAAGTTGGAGATGAGAATTAGAGAGCTTGAAAATTCAAAAGATGAGTAAAGTATATAATATTCAAAACTTTATTAACTTTGCATACTTATGAAAAAAATACTTGTATTCATTTTATTTGTTTCATTCTCTAATGTTTATTCTCAACAGCTGATTTCTACCTCAAGTGCTTATATAGATAAAGATGGAACTAAAATCAGTTGGTCTATAGGTGAAGTCGTAATTGGTACTATAGAAAGTAATGATACACAGCTAACCCAAGGGGTCCTTCAACCCTTAATTATAGATATCTTTCCAACAGGGATAGAAGAAATGTATAGACTTGATATGATAGCATATCCAAATCCTGTATTTGATAAAGTTTTATTTAAAGGAGAAGATCCTATGGGAGAATACAATATCCGGCTTGTAGATAAAACAGGAAAAATATTATTAGAAAAAAGAATGAATTACAACGATCTATCCGTAGACATGAGCAAGTATAACTACGGCACCTATTTTATTGAAGTAATAGAAAACGGTTCAAATAAAAGAAAAATCTTTAGTATTATTAAAAGTTCTGAGAGATAACACTATCTAAATTCTTCTAAGCTTTTTTCAAAAGAAGTTGGAACATAATCTAATTCTTTGATTGCCTTATCTAAAATAAAACCAGTGACTTTAGGTCTTCTTGCTTTTTGATTAAGTTCTGATGTTTTTGTTTTTATGATTAATGATTCATCTAGAGAAAAATAATCTGCAATTTTTAATCCAATATCATAATAGTTCATCATCTCATTCCCAGATATATGAAAAATTCCTTTTACCCTTTTATTAACTACTAAATCACATGCTCGTGCAAGATCCCCAACCAGTGTAGGCATCCTATGTTGATCATCTACTAGCTTTACTGATGTTCCACTTTCTAAACTTTTTTTGACAAAAGAAACAATGTTAGGTTTAGTATGATTCCCATAAACAAGAATGGTTCTTATTATAGTATAATCGATACTACTTGTAAGTAAAATCTTCTCTCCTTCCAACTTACTTTTACCGTAATAACTTATAGGGTTAGCTTTATCCTTTTCTATATAAGGCCCATTTTTTCCATCAAATATATAGTCAGTAGAGATATGGATAAGATGAATTCCAAAGTCCTTGCATGCTTCAGTAAGATGATTTATAGCAGTAACATTTGTCTTCCAACATAGATTCTTTTCAGTTTCACATAAATCAACATCTGCAATAGCAGCAGTATTAATTACTACATCAGGTCTAAATTCATTGAACACATCATAAACTTCTTTTTGATTGGTGATGTCCAGTTTTATAGTAGCGCTACCTTCGATGTTTCGTGAAGTCGGAATTATAATGTTCTCAGAGCTTTTATATAATTTAAATAGTTCGCTCCCAAGTAAACCATTAACTCCAGTAATTAATATTTTCATTATTTATTAGGGTATTGATAACCGTAATTCTTGCTTATAAAATTTTTTTTTACCATTTCCAGAGAAATTGTCATCGATACATCTTCTATAGGCTTATTTCCTTGTCCTGTTTTAACAGCAGCTATTTTATCGATTATGTCTATTCCTTCTACAATTCTACCAAAAACAGTATATTCTCCATCAAGATGAGGACTCCCTCCCACAGTAGAATATGCATCAAGTTTTTCAGGGACAATATCCAGGGATGTTTTAATACCATATTTTTCATCAACAATATCTTTATATTGTAAAGCCAATTTTTTAGTCTCATCTCGATTATTTTGAACCTGAATAAATTCATTTCTTAAATCTTTATATTCTTTTTCTTGGAAGAGGAGTTGAACCCCCTGGTATAGTGCTTGAATATCTATAGTCAATTCGTCTATGCTAAAAACTTGTCCATCAACAATATAAAATTGACAGCCACTAGACTCTTTTTTTGGATTTACATTATCTGGCTGTCTTGCAGCAGCTAAGGCTCCTTTACTATGAAAAAAATTGTCATTAAATTCAGAAGGAATTGTATAGTCAATAGCATTAGGATCTCCTTTTAAATTTACATCTCCCCCTTGAATCATAAAATCTTTCATGACTCTATGAAAAATAGTAGAATTAAATTGTCCTTGTTTTGTTAAATCAATAAAGTTTTTTTTATGTAAAGGGGTTTCCTCAAAGAGGATAGCTTTCATCTCTCCATAAGGTGTTTTTATTGTTATCAAAACATCTTTATTCTCCATGTTACAAGAAGTTATAGTTATGAGTAATATAAATATTAGTTTTTTCATTTATACAATTTGTTTCACTTGATTAAACATATTTACAAGTTCCAGAGATAAATCTAGAAATATTATTTTT
>CAZYIL010000034.1:0-12827 GCA_964646945.1 uncultured Marinoscillum sp.
ACCTAGGACCAATAGATTAACAGTCTACTGCTCTAACCAACTGAGCTAAGAAGGCGTTGAAGAATAGTTAGCAATATTAAGCCCTCAAAATGAAATCTGCAAAACAAAAACAAACAAATTGTTTTCATATTATTTATAAACATTTTATGTCATTATGACATAAAAATAATAAATATATTAATATAATATGACAATATGTCTTAAAATATTTAAAATTCCTTTATGGCACAATTATTTCATTATTAATTGTTGAATGTAAAATTTAAACATAATAATTATGACACAATTAATTTTAAAACCTAGAAATAACTATTTGAGACCTTATTGGGTTGATAACATATTTGATAATTTTTTTAATGATTCATTTTTTGATAATGAAAACTTAAATAATTACACTCCTAGTGTAGATATTGCTGAAACTGATAAATCATTTGAATTCAGTGTTGCTTTACCAGGAGTAAAAAAGTCAGATCTTTCAATTGAAATGAAAAATGGAAATATAAATATTTCAGGGGAAAGAAAATGGGGAAATAAAACAAATGAAAAAAACTACCACACTGTTGAAACAAAATATGGTAAATTTTCAAGAAGTTTCGAACTCCCTGAAGGAATCAATCAAAATAAAATAGATGCTAAATTTACAGATGGAATACTTAATATAAGCATCCCAAAAGATGCCAAAACAATAGTCAAAAAAACTATAGAAATTAAGTAATTAAACTCTGAAATTGAATATCTTAAAAAGGTGAGAGAAATCTCACCTTTTTTTATGTTAAACAATGTTAATTAGATGATCATATTTATAGTTTATTTCGTTTGAGGATTATAAATTTGTAAAATAATTAATATATAAAATGGAAAATTTAAAAAAATCAATTTTAATTGTTTTAATATCCTCTTTAATGGGAGGAACATTTGCAATAGGTAGTTATAATTTTTTCCTATCAGAAAATGATGAGAATATAACAATCGATTATAATGAAAAAATAAAGTTAGCTAATTATATTTTTGATACCACAGATGTTTTAGTTCCTCCAGGACTAAATTTTATTTATACATCAAAAATTGTAACACCAACAGTAGTACATATAAAAACTACATATGAAGGGAAAAACTATTCTGGTAGAAGTCCTTTTGAAGATATGTTTAGGGATTTTTTTGGAGATCGATATGAAAGACAAAGGGAAGCTCCAAGACAACGAGGCAGTGGTTCTGGTGTAATAATATCAAAAGATGGATATATAATAACTAATAATCATGTTATAAATAATGCAAGTGAGATAGAGGTATTGTTAAATGACAATAGAACTTTTAAAGCCACAATAGAAGGAAAAGATCCAACTACAGATCTAGCTGTTATAAAAATAGAAGCCAATGAACTACCTACAACAAAATTTGGAAACTCAGATCAAGTTCAAATAGGAGAATGGGTGTTAGCCGTAGGTTCACCATTTGAATTTAGATCTACAGTAACAGCAGGAATTGTTAGTGCTAAAGCAAGAAATATTGGCATTTTAAGAGATAAAAATAATCTTCAAATCGAATCGTTCATTCAACATCAAGCGCCCGTTAATCCAGGAAATTCAGGAGGAGCACTTGTAAACTTAAAGGGGAAACTGGTTGGAATAAATTCAGCTATAGCAACACCAACAGGAACTTTTACTGGATATTCTTTTGCAATTCCTTCGAATCTAGTAAAAAAAGTTTATGACGATTTGGTTGAATTTGGAATAGTACAAAGAGCATTACTAGGAATAAGCATACAAGATGTAACAGCCGAAATAGCAAAGGAAAATGATATTCCTGTCTTATTTGGAGTAAGAATTGCTTCAGTAAATGAAGGAAGCGGTGCAGATGATGCTGGATTAGAAGAAGGTGATGTTATAATAGGAATAAATGGCAACGAAATAAAAAACGTATCAAATCTCCAAGAAATGGTTGCTATAAATAGACCAGGTGATAAAGTTGAAGTTAAATACATAAGAGAAGGTAAGACTAAAACAACTACTGCAACACTTAAAAATACACTCGGAACCACAGAAGTTATAGCAAGCACTAACAACTTTTCATATGGAGGAGCTGTATTTTCTGATATTAGTAAAAAATTAAAAGAAGATCTAAATGTTGATGGAGGTGCCCAAGTTGTTGAACTTGAAAAGGGAAAATGGAAAGCTTCAGGTATTGCTAAAGGTTTTATAGTTACTTCAATCAATAAACAAGAAATCATGAGCGTTGAAGATTTATCCTCTATATTGTCACAACTTCCAAAAGATGATGGTGTCTTAGTTGAAGGGTTATATCCTAATGGAGTAAAAGCATATTACGGAATTGGATGGTAAGTAATTAATAATAAATTTTATTTAAAAAGGTAGAAGAAATTCTACCTTTTTTTATATATAATAATTAACTAATTTTATTATATGATAAAATTGCTTCAAATTATTATCCTTTCTTTTTTTGTTATAGCAAGCCCCTTCTTTATAAGTTCTTGTGGCACAGAGGATCCAATGCCTTGTATTGATAATTGCGAAGATCAAGAAGAAGAAGAAGAAGAAGGTGAAAAAAACGGATAGTTTTCTTTAATCAAGAAAAAGCCCTCATCTTTTTAAATGAGGGCTTTAAATAAACCAAACTAAACTTAAAATATACGAAGAGTATACAGCAAAATAAACGCAACAATAGTTAAACGGGTTTTATTATATTTGTTAAAAAAAGTTAATGAATGAAAAAGCATGAAATAACTGATAATTATGGACGAAAATACAAAATAAAAAACCTTGAAAGTTTTAAAGAACATATATTAAAATACCATACAATAGACGGAAAACCTGATAATAGTCTTCACATAGAAAATGGAATGAGTTTCACAATTACAAAACATTTTTTTGATAAACTAATGAAAAATTACCCCCCCTTTTGAGGGAATTTTTTAATTTTAATTACTGAACGTTATATTGCTTAATAAGTCTTACAGTGTGTATATCCTTTACCTCAGAAATACTTCTTACAGAAGAAGCAAACTCTTGAAACGCATCTGAAGCAAAAAGTTTATTTCTCGCATCAATCCAAGATGCCATATTTTTTTCTCTACCTACTACAAAATGAGTAATGCCTGTTTCCTGACCCGCAAGAGCCTCATGTAATTCAATTACTCCCTCACTTAAATCAGCAGTAGCATCTTTCATTTTAGCAAAAGCTGCTCCATAAAAAGCTGGATCTTCTATATCAATCTGCACTATCACATTAAAATTTAAATTAAACGCCGAAGGATCTGCAATTAATGATTGACCAAGCAGTGAAGATTCCACTGTTACTTCAGAATCCCAAGCTCCATATAATAATCCCCCTTCAAAATTATTTAATTTTGAACGATTTGATTCCAAATCTGAAGCATCAGGAGAAAAAAAGCAGAGCGAATGAGTGGATGAATACTTCGAACCACTATTAACCATTTCAGAAAATGAGACAGGAGTCATAGATTTTCCAGACTCAGTCTGCATAAAACCATCTAGCGCATTAGCAAACGAAACCTCATCATCTACTATTATATTGTAGCAATTCCAATAAATTTGTTGTGCATAAATATAACTTGCACAAGTAAAAAATAAGAAAATAAATATTATTTTTTTCATATTAAAATATTTTAAATTAACAATAAAAGACTTTTATACTCTAATTAATTTTTATTAATTAAAGTATATTAAAGATAACAAAAGATTTTATTAATAGATGAATTAATTGGTTAAGTAAAGATTAATTCTATTAAAAATCAAATTTTATACCTTGAGCCAATGGAAGATCATCACTATAATTAATAGTATTTGTTTGTCTTCTCATATATGATCTCCAGGAATCTGAACCCGATTCTCTTCCTCCTCCAGTATCTTTTTCACCACCAAATGCTCCCCCTATTTCAGCCCCTGAAGTTCCAATATTTACATTTGCAATACCACAATCTGACCCCAAAGAAGATAAAAATTTTTCAGATTCTGACAAATCATTTGTCATTATAGATGAAGATAAGCCTTGCGGAACATCATTTTGAAATTTAATTGCCTCATTTAGATTAGAATATTTTATTAGATATAAGATTGGAGCAAAAGTTTCATCTTGAACGATAGAATATTCGTTTTTAACTTCGTAAATAGCAGGCTTAACATAACACCCCGAATTATATTTATCTCCTTTTAAAATACCTCCTTCAACAACTTCTTTACCTCCTTCTTTTTTTATTTTATCTATAGCTTCTATATACATTTTAACTGCTCCTTCATCAATCAGTGGACCCATATGATTTTCTTTATCTAAAGGATTACCAATTTTAATTTGTTGATAAGCACTAACCAATTTTTTTTTGAATTCTTCAAAAACATCTTTGTGAATTATTAATCGTCTTGTTGACGTACATCTTTGGCCTGCAGTTCCAACTGCTCCAAATAGTGATGCTCGAAGAGCAATATTAAGATCAGCTTTATTTGAAATAATTATTGCATTATTACCACCAAGTTCAAGCAAAGTTTTTCCCAATCGTTTTCCTACTATTTCTGCAACATATTTTCCCATTGCAGTAGATCCAGTAGCAGAAATCAATGAAATTCTTTTATCATTTAACATTTCATTTCCAACCTTTCTCTCTCCACAGTCAACCATTAAGGAACAGACCCCTTCTACTACATTATTTTGTTCAAAGACATTAGATATTATTTTTTGAGTAGCTACAGCAGAAAGTGGTGTTTTTTTAGAAGGTTTCCAAATACAAACATTACCACAGACCAAAGCAATCATAGCATTCCAACTCCAAACAGCAACTGGGAAATTAAATGAAGAAATAATCCCAACTATTCCCAAAGGATGCCATTGTTCATACATTCTATGATCTGGCCTTTCTGAATGCATAGTAAGTCCATAAAGTTGTCTTGATAATCCAACAGAAAAATCACATATATCAATCATTTCCTGAACTTCTCCTAATCCTTCTTGAAGAGATTTTCCCATTTCATAAGATACCAAAGCACCTAAATCATTTTTATTTTTTCTCAATTCATTACCAATTTGCCTAACTATTTCACCTCTTTTAGGGGCAGGCATCCTTCTCCAAGATTTAAATGCTTTTTGACAAGTTGAGATAGTATGTTTATAAACTTTTTCATCAGATTCAATAACAGAAGCAATTATTTTTCCATCAACTGGAGAATATACTTCTCTAGATTTACCTGAAGACTTAATCCATTTTGTTCCAGTAGAAGAACCATCATTAATATCTTTGAGGTTAAGATTGTCAATAATTGAAGCAATGTTTATTTCTAAGCTAGACATAAGCTGTATTTAATTCTATGTAACAAATCTAGTTAAAATCTGAATCAGAAATATTTGGATTCACCTGAATTTGTTTGGTATTAAATTCTAACATCTGAGGACCCATAGGAATCTTAATAATAAAAGGAAAAAGTATTCCTTCCACTTCTCTATAATCTTCATATAAGGTTGCTTGAGGAGCTATTTTTCCTTCAGGTGTTGGAGCCATAGTGACCTGTTTAGTTTTCAATCCAGTATTTGCGTCAAAATATACTGATGTCTTTTCATCTATCTTCAAAACGTACTCTTTAACTCCATTTTCTTCAGAAACAAAGTTAAAAATTACATTTTCATCATCCAACCAACCCAACTCTTCAAAAGGTAATGAAGATGAAAGTAATTTTTCTTTTTCTTCTTCTGGAAAAGGGAGTTTTTGTCCTTGCTGCATAATATATCCATCTTCCCCATTAAAAACTTGTTTCATCATGATATTGCCCATCATCATCATCATAACAGATAACTTATTTGGCTTTGCTTGAATTGTAACTAGATTTAAAGTCATAGCTCCTCCTTGAAGAACAGCTTCTCCCATTGTCATCAAAGCATCAACTTCTTCTAGTTTTTTCTTTCCACCTACCGCTTCAAGATATTTATTTATAATAGATGACTTAGTAACTCCTGATGGTTTAGAAAAATCTGGTTTAGTTGTTATATTGCCATAAGTATCATAAAAAGAAATTTTATAAGGTAACTTCTCAAGGTTTTCTAAAATTTCAGAACCTTTCCCCACTACTACAACCCTCAATTGTTCAGAAAGAAAATATTGGTTTGAAACTCTTTTGATGTCATGAACAGTTACTTTTTGAAAATTTTCTAAATAAGTTTCATAAAAATCCTGAGGCAAATCAAACTTATCAATATTAAGAGCATATCCTGCAATTGTTGATGGTCTTTCTGTAGACATAATGAAGCTACCAACATATTTTTCCTTCACTCCAGCAAGCTCTTCTTCGCTTACATGTTCATTTCTTATTCTATTAATCTCTTTAATAATTTCAACAACTGAACTATCAGTAACCTCATTTCTAACACTAGCAGAAGCAGAAAAACTTGATACATATCTACTTGTTGATGCACTAGAATATGATCCGTAAGTAAACCCTTTATCTTCTCTTAAATTCATAAATAATCTAGCTGTAGCACTCCCTCCAAGAATTTGGTTAGCTAGCTTAAGAGCAAAATAATCTGGATGAGCCATGGAAATATTAATCAGATTATTTACATAAATTTCAGATTGAACCGCATTAGCCATATCAACAAAATTAATTTCTATTTCATTTAAGTCTGATGGTTTAGGTAGTGAGACTTCAACAATATTTCCTTTCTTCCATTTATTAAAAAGTTTGGTAATGTTTTTTTCAATCTCATCAAATTCAACATCACCAACAATAGTCAGATAAGCATTATTAGGTTTAGCATAAGTTTTATAATAATTAGAAACATCATCAAGACTTATATTATTAATTGACTCAACAGTTGTAAACTCTCCAAACGGATGATTTCCTCCATAAACTAATTTGCTATTTACTCGACCTGCTATATCTTGCACACTTTTTTCATAAGATTTTACATTATCAATCAAAATATTTTTTTCTTTATCAAACTCTTCATCTGAAAAGACTGGATTTATTAATGCATCAGCCATTAGTTCAATAGCTCTAGGAAAATACCTTTTCAAAGACGAAACATATCCCCCACTCGCTGACAATGATAAAGTAGCTCCCATGTAATCTACCTCTTCATTAAATTCATCTTTAGAAATAGATTTTGTTCCATTCCCCATTAATGAACTGACTAAAGAAGAAACCCCTTTGATTTCACCTTCATAATCAGGTTTATTATCAATAGATAAATTCGCATAAGCTCTAGGTAATTTGTGATTTTCCACAACAAGAACTTTCATCCCATTTTTCAAGGTAAATGTTTGTGGTTTACCAAGATTAATTATCGGTGCAGGTCCTGATTTTGGAGGTTTGGATCTATCAATTTGTCCATGAGAGATAAAAGAAAAAATTAATAGTATTGGTAAAATTAAATTTTGGATTTTCATAATATTATTTTTATTGGCCTTCATCTTTTTTTGGTAAATAATCTATAATTGCTCTTTGATTTTTATTCAAATATTTTCTAGCTACTTCTCTAATTTCTTCTCTAGTAACAGACTTGTAAATATCAATCTGGTCATTAATTAAATTAGTATTACCATAGAGCATATAATATCTGGCTAAAGAGTTTGCTACTCCTGCCATTGAAGCGTTTGAACTTACAAAAGAATTTTCAAAAATATTTTGAAGCTTGCCATATTCTCTTTCTGAGATTAGTTCATTTTGTAGTTTCACAACTTCTTCTTCAATGTTTTCCAATAGATTATCCAAAGTGTTCTCCCCAAGAGGGAGTGATAAAATTACATATCCACCATAATCTTCCAAACCTACATTTACTGCTTGAACTTGTAATGAAATCTTCTTTTCATCTACCATTTTTTTATATAATCTAGAACTTTTTCCATCACTGAGTATAGTTGAAATCATATCTAAGACATAAGCATCTCTAGTTTTCATTGATGGTGTTCTGTAACATACTAATACCATTGGAATTTGTATATTGGCATCAAAAAATTCTTTTCTTGTTTCTTTTGTAATAGCATCTTCTTGGATATTGATTCTTGGAATATCATTTCCTCTTGGAATTGGACCAAAATAATCTTCAACCATTTTTTTTGTTTCTTCGATTTCAAAATTTCCAGCTATAACTAATACTCCATTATTAGGTACGTAATATTTTTTATTAAATTCTTTAAATTCATCTAATGTAGCGGCATCTAAATGATCCATAGAACCAATAGTCGTCCATCTATAAGGATGCTTTTTAAATAAACTTTGAAGAATTTGTTCAAATAAATGTCCATAAGGGCTATTATCAACCCCTAATCTTTTCTCTTCTTTAACCACCTCATTTTGAGTGTCTACACCAATCTGATTAATTACTGGGTGCATTAACCTTTCTGATTCTAACCATAAACCTAATTCAAGTTTATTTGATGGAAAAAACTCATAGTAATAGGTTCTGTCATTACTAGTGTTAGCATTCAAAGACCCTCCATTTTGTTCAACAATTTTCATAAACTCTCCCTTAGGAATGTTTTTTGTTCCCTCGAATAAAAGGTGTTCAAAAAAATGAGCAAAACCTGTTCTCTCTGGATTTTCATCTTTTGCACCAACGTGATACATTACTGAGGTGACCACCAAAGGAACACTAGAATCTTGATGTAGAATCACATGTAAACCATTATCCAAGTCATACTCTAGAAAATTAATTTTTTGAGAGTATGATAACTGAGAAACCAAAACGAAAAGTATAGATAAAACAAAATTTTTCATACAATATAATTTTTAAGGATTACAAGAATAAGAAAAAATAAACAAAATCTACCTTCTTATATAAAGATTATTTCTTTTTAATTCATTAAATATATAATGAAAAGAATAAGGTAAATAAAAAGATAAAAACGATAAAGATTTCTCTGTTTGATGTAGAGAAAATTATCAGGATAAATATTAAAAAAAAGACCTTTTAATTCTTTAAGAAAAACAGGTTTTATATTTATTTTCCAATCATTCGTTTTGTAAATTGTTTTTCTAAAATTATTTCTAAAAAATGCACTAGGTATGCCCCATAAAAATAAGATTATGATTAAATAATTTTCTTTTAGAAATTCCATATAATTAAATATATATAAAATGATTTTATAATTTAGCAAATATAATTATGAAGATATTTTTGAAAATCATTCTCATTCATATGTTAGTATTGTTTTTTTTCATGAATTGCAAAAAGAAACCAAAATGCTGGGATAGAAGTTCATGTGTCGCTGATGTTAGAACTGCCGTAAGAAAAACTAACAATACACTTCCTAACGATGGTATCATTTACCAAAAAGACGGGATTTATTATTTGAGCTATTTTGAAAAACAATCAAGAAAGATTATTGATAGGTATGTAAAAGTAAACTGTAGATGTGATGTAATTTACTTTGGTGATAAAGAACCAATGATTAATAATAGAATAGAATTTCCTGATTTTTATAACAATAATTAATTTTTTTTAATGTACCCTGGTCCTTTAATAAATCTTCCTGGAGTAGCTCCAGTATGATTTCCATTATTAAGAACTTGCTTTCCATTCACAATAACATGATTTACCCCTTTACTAAATTGATGAGGGTTTGAAAAAGTAGCATAATCCTGAATTTTATCCTTATCAAAGATTACTACATCTGCATAATAACCTGTTTTTAATGCTCCTCTTTTGTCAATCTTTAACGTTTTAGCTGGTTTAAAAGTTAATTTATTTATGGCTTCTTCTAAACTAATAATCCCATCATCTCTAACATATTTCCCTAAGAGTCTAGCAAAATTCCCATACGCTCTTGGATGCGGATTAGATTCGAGAAATTTTCCTTCTGGAACCATTGATCCAGCATCAGATCCAAATCTCATCCATGGTAGCGCAATTTTTTTCTTAATATTTTCTTCAGACATAATAAAATAAACTGTTCCTACCCTACTTCCATCTTCGATTACTAAATCTATCATAGTTTCAACTGGCGTCTTTTTCAAAATTTTTGATACTTCATTCAAAGTCTTACCGGTCAAATATCTTAAATCAGGGTTTGCGAAACCAACAAGAATGATGTTTTTAGAAGAACCTGCTTGGAGATAAAGATTTTCCCATTTATCCGTTGGAGTGTTAATCTCTTTAATTACTTTAGCTCTAATCTCTGGATCTTCAAGTCTTCTTTTCCATTCAATATAGCCCCCTTCTTGAACCCAAGGAGGCATTGAAGCATCCAAGCCTGTAGCCCCAGCGGTATACGTGTACATATCAGCCGTTATATTTAAACCAGCTAATCTTGCTGAATCAACCTTTTCAATAACTAAATCTAATTTATAATGATTTTGCTTTCCTCCAGCTTTTAGATGATAAATTTCTGCGTCAATATTTGCTTCTGATGAAATTCTAATTAATTCATTTACACTTTCTAAAAATCTATTCCCTTCACTCCTAATATGAGAAATATACATACCTCCATATTCTGAAGCAATTTTACAAAGTTCAATTAATTCATCTGTAGAAGCATAAAATGCTGGCGCATATATCAAAGAGGATCCGATTCCTAATGCTCCCTCCTCCATAGCTTGTCTTACAAGTAATTTCATTGAATCTAATTCTAATTCAGTAGGAGGACGATTATCATAGCCGATTTGATGTACTCTCAAAGTAGTTGCCCCTACAAATGAAGCAACATTGGTTGAGACACCTTTATCTTCTAAAAGTTGTAAATATTCTCCTAATGTAGTCCAATTCAAGTCATAATCCACATCTCCTACCCCTAACCCATTTGCAGATCTATCTTTTTGCATTTCAGTATTTAAAGGTCCCATAGAAACACCTTCACCAAAAACTTCAAGAGTAACACCTTGTCTTATATCCCCTTGAGATTTACCATCAATTATAAGATCATCAACTGCCCAACTAAGCATATTTATAAATCCAGGAGACACAACATTTCCATCTGCAAAAATTGTATTATCAGAAACCATGTCTATTGATTCTCCAACATAATGTATTTTATCTTCAATTATTCCAACATCTCCTTTAAATGGTGGAGCACCTGTTCCATCATAAATGATACCATTTTTTATAAGAAGATCATAATGAATAGTATCGATTATGTTATAAGAAATGTTTAAATCTTTAGTTAAGATTAATGGATTTCTTATTATATGAAATAACATCAGAAACATAGCAACTTTTAAATAATTTTTCGACATAACTTTTATAATTAATAATTGATAATAATTTTAAACTTATTAAAATAATTCTCGTTTACTAAATTATGTTTGGAATATTTAAAAAAAAAAGCGAAAAAGAAAAATTACTTTCAAAGTACAATAAACTATTAAAAGAATCATATGAACTATCTAATAGTAATAGAAAAAAAAGCGATTCTAAAATGCTGGAAGCTAACGAAATTTTAAAAAAAATTGATGCAATAAATAAAAAATGAATTTTGAACCTAACCTAACTCCAAAACAAATAATTAAGATGGGTTCATTTGGTGGTACTTATTTCAATCCTACAAACCATGAAATAAAGATTGACTATAAAGAATTTCCATCAGAATGGTTTGATGGAATATCAAAAAAATACTATTTATCTTCTAAATATGATAGAAATATTAATTTTTTTAAAATGAAAATTGGAAATTGAAAAAAGGATTTTAAAAGCTATATCTTAATTGCATATATACTCCATTCATAAGGCTCTTAAAATTTCCACTTGAATTAGCATAAAATAATTGTCCTATAAAATTTATGTCAAAACTTGAATTTATATCATATGATATATTAGGTGAAATATATAAGAATTTAATACCCTGACCATAAAGAAATGTTAAAGATGAATTAATAGCAGGCGTTATTGGTTTCGATGTTTGAATTATATAAGAATTCTTTGAGGGCATCAAATTCTTTGGAGATAAAACATTTTCAGTTAAAGGTCCAACAGTAAAAATTTTTGGATCAGAAAACCCATTAGAATTATAAAGAAAAGATCCTAAAAGATACAGTCCATTCTTAAAAGAATAATCTAAAGAAGTTGATAAACTTAGTGAGTGATCATTTGGAATTGGTTTTTTTGTAATAAAATAACTAATCTCTCCCTTGAATCCGGCGTTTTTTAGATTTCCAGCCCAACCACCACCTAATACAATATCCTCATCATAATAGTTTGCTCCAAGAATTTGAAAGTCATATCCTCCCTTATTGATCTTATATAATGCAGCAATTATAGAACCATTATTTTTACTAGGTTTATACACAAATTCCAAACTTGAAAGATCATCTCCATTGTAAATAAATCTTATTACATCTGAACCCGGTCTCTCTATATAATCAAAATCAATAAAGTTATAAGCATTAAATAAATCATTAGAATTCCAAATTGTATTAACTCCCCAATTAACCCTTTGTCTTCCAATAGTTATTTCTATTTTATTTTTTTGATATTTCAGCCACATTCTATCAATCATAGAATGAATTTTGAAGTTAGTATTTTTTACAAAAAAATGAGATAAATCAATTAGTCCTTTATCCTTTGAGATCGTTAAATTTTCTCCGAATATTATTCTGTTTCTAAATTCAAGGCCAACTGAAAAATATTCCTTAAAGTATCCTCTTAGGTTTAATCTATTATGTACAAGATGATTGGTTTTAGAATCTGGATAAAGTTCATAATCTAAGTAAGACGGCAAATATTTAACATATCCCTTTATAGTAAATTCAGCTTCTTTATCCTGAGCCTTTAAAGGAAAAAAATTAAAAAAAATTAAAAATAAAACAAAGCTATTTTTTAATATCACTAACAATTTTTCCATCTTCTAAAGTTATAACTCTTCTAGCTCTATCAAT
>CAZYIL010000035.1:0-4734 GCA_964646945.1 uncultured Marinoscillum sp.
TTTTTAGAAGATAAATTTTTTCCACATTGGGTTCCTTTTCCGTGAGCTGGATAAATCATGGTGGTATCTGGTAACTTTAATATTTTATTATATATTGAATCATATAATAATCCTGCCATTTCATTAATAGACGTTATGGTATTTGAAGCTAAATCAGGTCTACCTACATCTCCAATAAATAATGTATCTCCAGTAAACAAAGAATGATTAACACCTTTTTTATCTATTAATAAATAACAAACTGATTCCATAGTATGGCCTGGTGTATGAAGAACCATAATATTAATATCACCTATTTTAAGTATTTCATTATTTTTTACAATTAACGCATCATAAGATGGATTTGAATTTGGTCCAAAAACAATTTTAGAATTAAATTTATTTGAAAGATCTATATGTCCTGAAACAAAATCTGCATGAAAATGAGTCTCAAGAACATATTTTAGAGTTTTACCTCTTCTTAAGATTATATCTTCATAAATTTTTATATCCCTTAAAGGATCTATTATTACACACTCCTCTCCTGATTCTATGTAATAAGAAGCTTGAGCCATACATGATGTATAGATTTGTTTAATATACATTATCTAAAATATATAAATATCACAAAGTTAAATATTTTATACTATTTACAATAAATAGCTTAAACAGAAAATAATTTAATAATCACAATAATTATAATCAATGATAAAAATCATATTATTTAATAAAATCATCCCATGAGGTTTCTTTCCAATGATCTTCACCTATATAATCTAATACTGATTTAAAAAAATTTGATTTATGATATCCGGGTAAAAGAGTTATAATTCTAAAATCTTCATCTAAAAAAATAGTCATAGGATAAGATAATTGACCATTTGTTAAATAATAAGCAATCTCATTGATTCCTCTTGGTTTTAGATCAACATACTTAAAAGTGTGATCATTAAAAGTTATATCTCCTTTATACTCAGCATTAATTTTAATAGGATAAAAATCTGAATTAATCTTTGCTATAATTTTCTTATCAGAAAATGTTGTTCTATCCATTACTTTACACCATCCACACCAATCAGTATATAAATCAATCATGATTTTCTTTTTATTTTTATCTTGAATTTCTTTAATTTTTTCAACTTCAATCCAATTAATTTTTTCTGATTGAGAAAAAACTATGTTTGATATTAAAATCAAAACTATAGTTAGAAAAAAAATCCATATATAATCAAAAAAATTCTTCATTTAATATTACAATCTTTATTAGAAAATACAAATATATTATATATTCAATTCTAATGTTATTGGGCAATGATCAGATCCTAAAATCTGATCCTCAATATCAACAGAAATAACATTTTTTAAAAGTAATTTATTAACAAGAAAATAATCTATCCTCCACCCCACATTCCTTTCTCTAGCTTTAAATCTATAATTCCACCAAGTATAAATAATTTTTTCTGGATAAATTTTTCTAAAAATATCAATAAACTCATTATTCAAAAATTTTGAAAACCCATCAATTTCTATTTGTGTATACCCTGATGATTTATTATAATTTGCTTTTGGTCTTGCAATATCAATTTCTTGATGAGCTACGTTAAAATCTCCAGTAAGTATTAAAGGTTTTCTTCTATTTTGAGTTAAGCAATAGTTTAAAAAATCTTTATCCCATTGCTTTCTATAATCAATTCTTTTAAGTTCCTGACCACTATTGGGCACATATACATTAATCAAAAAAAAATTTTCAAATTCTAATAATATCACCCTCCCCTCTTGATCATGAATTTCAATATTAATATCATAAATAACTTTTATTGGTTTAATTTTGGTTAATATAGCTGTACCAGAATAACCTTTTCTAGCTTTTGAAGAATTAGCATATATATAAAAATTATTAAATATTGAGAGAGCATTTTTAACTTCTTCAGTATTTGCTTTAGTCTCTTGAAGGCAAATGATATCTGCATTTATTTTATTTATGTCGTTAATAAAATTTTTCTTAACTATTGCACGAACTCCATTAACATTCCAAGAAACTATTTTATTCTTCATTTATATTTATTTAATTAATCATTAAAATATCATAAACAATTTGTTTCGAATTTACATTAAAAATATCATTTACTTTATTTGTATTACAACTCATAGTATATTTTTTTCTAGATTTAAGATGTAAAAAATAAAAATTTAATAATGAATAATAAAAATTTTAATAAAAACGCACATATAACAGTTGATTGGATGGTTAAATATTTTGACGAATTGAATAAATATCCAGTGAAATCAAATATAAAACCAAAAGACATTTTTAAAAAACTTCCTACTATAGCACCTTCAAAAGGTGAAAAATTTTCTAAGATACTTGATGACTTTCAGAATATTATTTTACCTGGAATTACTCATTGGCAACATCCAAATTTTCATGCTTTTTTTCCTGCAAATAATAGTTTTCCTTCAATTATTGCTGAAATGATTACCGCAACCATAGGAGCTCAATGTATGATGTGGGAAACTTCTCCAGCTGCAGCAGAACTTGAAGAAAAAGTTTTAGAATGGCTTAAAATTGAATTAGGAATTCCAAAAACATGGTCAGGTGTAATTAACGACACAGCATCATCAGGCACTCTTGTTTCGTTGCTAACTGCTAGAGAAGTTAAATCTAATTTTTCAATCAACAAAAAAGGAATTAAAATATATAATTTTACTGTTTACACATCTATTGAAGCACATTCAAGTATTGAAAAAGCTATTAAAATCATTGGTGTTGGAAAAAATAATTTAAGAAAAATAAAGGTTGATAAAAATTTATCAATGAATACTAAAGAACTAGAGTTATCAATAAAAAAAGACATAAAATCAAAAAACACTCCTTTAGCTATAATTAGTACTTTTGGAACTACTGGAACAGTTGCTATAGATCCTATAAATGAAATAGCATTGATTGCAAAAAAATACAAAATATGGCACCATATTGATGCGGCTTATGCTGGCTCAGCTTTATTAATAAATAAATATAAAAAATATATCAATAATATTCATCTAGCAGATAGTTTTTTATTTAATCCACATAAATGGATGTTAACAAATTTTGATTGTAGTATATATTATGTAAAAAGTAAAAAAAATCTAATTAAAACCTTTGAGATTTTTCCAGAATATCTAAAAACTAATTCAAAAAAAGTAAATAATTATAAAGATTGGGGAATTCAATTAGGAAGAAGGTTTAGAAGTTTAAAACTTTGGTTTGTTATAAAAAGTTATGGAATAGAGGGAATAAAAAAAGTGATAAAAAAACATATCAATCTTGCTAAATCTCTAAATAAAATAATATTAAATGAAATAGATTTTGAAATAACAGCAAAACAAAATTTCAACATGATAAACTTTAGATATAAGCCTTCAAAAATCAGCAATAAATATACTTTAAATAGAATTAATAAAATGTTATTAGAAAAATTAAACAAATCTGGGAAAATATATTTGAGTCATACAAAAATAAATGATATTTATTCAATCAGAATGCCAATAGGCAACACGCTTGTTAAAAAAAAAGATATAATGTCTTCTTGGAAGCTTGTAACTAAAACCGCTAGGTCAATCAAATAGATTTTATAAAATATTATCTGATAAAAGAGTTATATATAATAAAGATCCAACATTAGCACTACCAAAACTAGTAGTATAATATTTATTTAAGATATTTGAACATCCTAGTTTGATTTTAGTCTTATATCTTGATAAATTTAAATTAATCTGAGCATCTAAGTTATTTATAGATGGAATTTCACCAACACCAAAAGATGATTCCCATAAAAATGAATTTTGCCACCTGTAATTTATATTAAATCCTAAATTTTTTAATAACTTCCTATTTCCCACTCCAATATTATATCTATAATCTGATGTATTAAATTGTATTTGAAAACCAGGATCATTTATTTTATCTACATCATTATAAGAAATATTAGAAGAGAAGGTGAAATTATTAACAAGATTATAATCTAATCCTATTGCCCAACCATATGAATTTATTGGTTGATCTAAGCTTACGGTAGTTTGAAATCGTTTTTCATCTGGAGTTCCTGGGTTTTGAGCTAATAACTGAGTTGCTAAAAAACCATTATAGTTATTGTAAAAAGCATAGGCATCAATCATCATTTTTTTATTAGCATATAAGCCCTTATATCCAATTTCATATGCTATTACTCTCTCTGGACCAAATTCAGGTATTTTATATAAATCTGTAAGAATAGGTTTCGATAAAACAGGATTATTTCCATCTAAAGGATAAATGTTAGAATTTCTTAAATTATATATATTTTGTAAATCTGGTTGACCTCCTACTACATAAATAGGCGCAACAAAAAGATCTGTCCATTGATCAACAATAGAAGGAAATCTAAATGCAGTTTGAGCAGAAAATCTTAGAAATTTTTGATTTGAATCATCAGTTGCATAAACAAAGGAAAATCTAGGTGTAATTCTCGCTTTAAAATATTGATTTTTATCTATCCTAATGGAAAAATTTGGAAACAATTTTTTACCAAACCATTCATCTGTAAATTGCAAAAATGAACCAATTTCATATATTTGAAGTGGATCTCCAGGTTTATCATAAAAAATTGAACCTTCACTATTAATTACAGTGTATTTAAAATTAGATCCAAAGAGTAATTTGAAATTTTTGATTTGATTTTTAAAATCATAATTAAAATCGAAGTTATACATTGAACTTTTGTCAATAACTCTAGC
>CAZYIL010000035.1:4744-12798 GCA_964646945.1 uncultured Marinoscillum sp.
AAGAAACAAAAGAAGACATCATAGAATCAGAAGAATGATTCTTTGATGCTATTAAAATTGATTGATCCAGGTTGGGGTAGAAAAGGTTTAGTTACATCTAACACATTACCATTTTCATCAATATTATCAGCTACTTGTCTAGCAAAAATATGTGCATCTTCATTGTTTAATTTAAATCCAAGAACTCCTGTTAAAAATCCAGTAAAATAATCTTGAAACCATAACTCACTCGATTTCCAAGATTCATTCATTTGAAGTCCTAATGTTCCAGCATCATGCGTGTCTCCAGAATTTTCATTTGAACCATAAAATCTAAGCAAATAATTATCTCCTTTAATTTCCGTTTTGTAAGTAAAAATTGAGAAATTATTGAGTTCAAACCTGTTTTGGGCAGAATAAACACTCGTACCATTAGCATAATCTCCTTGAAGAATTAGAAGAGTTTTAGGACTAATTTTATAGTGAAAGCTACTACCAATTCTAATGTTTTTCGCATCATACGATACAAGATCTTTTTCTTTCCATCCCGTTCTAGTAAGATCTTGATTTGGAACAATAGATTTGATCATATTAACAGATTCATCGTACTCAGAAGTACCTTCTATATGACCAAGATTTTCAGCAAAACCTTTAGCAACAGCATCTTCAATGTCTTCCATATTAATACTTACTTCATCACCGTAAATATTTACACCATCAAAACCAGGATCATACCATCTGTTTAAATTTGAATTATTTAGATATCTCTTGTTTCTGTAATCACTAGCATTCCAATCATCAGCTCTTAAATAACCACCTTTGATTTTAAAAGCAAATTTGTTATTTATCTTTTTGGCATATCTAAAATTAAAATCCTGCATTGGAGTAATTTTTTTTTCATAATTATTTTTTAAATGCATCATACCACCTTGTAAAGAAAGAGACAATCCTTGATAATCAAAGGGGTTTTTACTCGTCATAATTAAGGTTCCATTCATACCTCCAGGTCCATATAAAGCAGATGATGCTCCAACTAAAAGTTCAATAGATTCTACATCGAGCTGAGTAACCCCGAAAATATTTCCAGGAGAAAAGCTAAGCCCTGGAGAAGAATTATTGACTCCATCAACTAATTGATTAACCCTATAATTTGTGTTCCCATTAAAACCTCTACTATTAGGGAAACGCATTGAAAGACTCTGAACAATCATGTCAATTCCTTTTATATTAGATAGTTCATCATAAAAATTAGCAGCACTGCTTTGGTCTAAGTCAAGAATATCTAGTTTTTCAATAGAAACAGGAGATGATAATATATTTTGTTCATATAATGATGCGGAAACAACAACTTCATCTCCAAACAAAACAGATTCTTCTATAATAAAATCAATATTATAGATTCCTGATTGTGAAATCTCTATAAGTTTTTTTTCATATCCAATTCCTGAAATTACAAAATTTATAGGTATCGAAAAGGGGAAATCAAATTGATATTTACCGTTAAAATCAGTTGTCGTTCCAAAATTTTTATTTTTTTCATCATATATATTTATTCCAATAAGTGGATTTTGTTCTTTGTCCGTAATTAATCCATAGATTTTAACATTATTCTGTGAATAGGAAAGATTTAGAAATAAGAAACAATTAATTATGATAAATAATATGTATTTCATATTTAATTAATAATTTAATATCTTAGCTAATGTTTAAATCAAATTTAACTAGTAAATACTGCAATTTTAAATAAAAATTTGTCAAATGAAGCAATTCAGAAAAACTTTACTTATAATTTTATTTTTTACATCAATATTATTCATATACTCATGTGACGAGGATAAAAAAGGAGTTAATGATCCTCTATTAGGATTCTACACAATATCTAAATCTATTTTAACTGCTCCTTGTGCTTCTCTAAATGGAGCTGCAACTTTACCGTCTGGAACTAATGTAACTGCTGAAATATTAAATGCATTTTTATCAGATATTGTTTGTGCTAGTTCTGGTGACAAAGCAATTGAAATAGCAGAAAATGGGAAAATATATTTTGTTTGTAGAGTTGAAGGGAAAAAACAAGATCAAGGAAGTTGGGCAATTAATCAAGATAGAACTGAACTTACTTTAACTTTATTAATACAAGGGTCTCCAATTCCTTTAAAACTTACAGGATTTACAGAATCAGGTGCTAAAGTTGGTGGTAATGTTGCCTCTTTGCCTGTTCCGCCTGCGCTTTTAGCATCTGTTGAAAACGCATTTGCAGGTGTGGATGATGAATTTATTCTTATAGCAATTGATATAGAGTTAGAAAAGTTCAATTAAACTATATATATTCTAAGAAATTTTAATATTCTTTGGATTTGAATATTTATACTTTTCAAATACGAACTTCCATTCTTTTTGAATTTTTTTGAGTTGATCTCTATTAATGGAATATCTATTTTTCTTATACTTTTTATTTTCTTTAAAATACGATTCAAAAAGAGGTTTAGAATCATCAAAGCCTTCAATATTTAATTTCTTATAAATATCTTTAAGGAAATGGATTGGTTGATTTTCAAAATCTTCAAATTTTAATTCATATAGCTGATTTTTAGGTATATCATTAACTTGTGAGAAATAATCTATATGTAGATTTTTATACACTTGAATAATTAAGTTTTCTATTAACTCTTGATTTGTTTCTTGTAATTGAACTGAAGGAAATAATTCAGTAAAAAATTTTATTGTCGATAGATATACAGTTATTGGATTTCTATAAATATGTACAAATTTAGCATTAGGATACATTTTTAATAATTCTTTAATACGACCAGTATTACATGGATTTTTTACAACAATTTGTGAACCTTTAGTGTTCAAAAAAGCTTTCTTTATTAACTGATCATAGTTTTTCCTCCAATTCCTTTTCTCAGCTTTAGATATATTAAAACGTATAGCTTTATCATAAAACTTATTATAATCATTTGGAAAATAAAAAAAATAATAATATGAAATATGATGATAATTTCCAAGGGCAAATTCATCTTCCTGAGGTAAGTTGATACCCAGCTTTACATTATCTGCTGGTCTTTTTTTAGGCATGGTAATCCTCATTAAAGTTTTAAATAAAAATTTAGTAGTTAAATTATTGGAAAACAATGAGTTATATGTTGTAAAGTAACTTAAATTTTTATCTAAACAAAAAACGTTATGTAATAAAGTTGTACCGCTTCTCCAGTGACCTAAAATAAAAATCGGAGGCTTATTTAATTGAAACTTATATAATCGTATTTTATAATAAATCCACTCAATAAAATGAAATGGTGTAGCAATAATAACTATTATTAAAGAGATAAAAACATTAAAATAATATTTAGAAGAAACCCTGTTGTTAAAAATAATTCTTAAAAAATTAAACAGAGTTGTTCCTATAAGTGTAGAAATTGGTGGAATTTTAAATTCTGACATGACTAAACATTAAATTTAAAGTGTACAATATCACCATCATTGAGAATATAATCCTTCCCTTCTACTGAAACTTTTCCATTTTCTCTGCAATTTAACTCAGACTGGAATTTAATATATTCATCATACTTAATAACTTCTGCCTTAATAAACCCTTTTTCAAAATCAGAATGTATTTTACCTGCACCATGAGGTGCTTTTGATCCTTTTTTTATCGTCCAAGCTTTTACTTCTTTTGGGCCGGCTGTAAAAAATGTTATCAGACCAAGAGTTTTATATGATGAGTATATTAATTGATTTAAAGCAGATTCTTTCAAATTGTACTCTTTTAAAAAAAGAATTTGATCAGATTTATCTAATTGACATATTTGTTCTTCTAAAGAAGCAGAAATTTTAATTAAATCAAAACCCTCTTTATTTACAGAATTCTTTAGTTTTTCAATATGATCATTATCTTTTGAAATAAGGGATTCATCAATATTAGCTACATAAATAATGGGCTTAATGGTAATTAAATTAAATAATGTAAGATATTTTTTTTCATCATATGTAATATTAAGGGTTCTAAGTGATCTGTTATTTTCTAGATTATCTTTACAAATATTCAATATATTTAATTCTTTTATTTTATCCTTATCCCCTGTTTTTGCAATCTTTTCTATTTTTTTTATTTGTCTATTAATTGTCTCCAAATCTTTAATCATTAATTCAAAATCTATAATTTCTTTATCATATATAGGATCTATTTTGCCATTTACATGAACAATTTTATCATTTTCAAAACACCGAATAATATGTATTAACGCATCAACTTCTTTTAAATTGGATAAAAATTTATTCCCCAAACCTTCTCCTTTACTTGCGCCTTTAACAAGACCGGCAATATCTACAAATTCTATAATAGTAGGCACTACTTTCTCTGGGTTTATTAATTTAGATAGAGCTTCTAATCTATTATCAGGCACAGAAACAATACCAAAATTTGGTTCGATTGTACAAAAAGGGAAGTTTTTAGACTCTACAGTATTACTTGAGATTGAGTTAAACAAAGTAGATTTTCCTACATTAGGAAGACCTAAAATACCACATTTTAATCCCATGATTTATAATTTATAATAAAAAAAGAAATTGTAAATGATTGATTTGTTTATTCTTTATTTTTTTCGGGATTTTCCTGATCGGATTCTTCAGAATTCTTTTTATAGTAGTCATCCCTATCAAATTCAGAAAAATCAACTTCTGGCAATAGCTTCTCCTTTATATGATTAATCGTTCCTTCAAACGCTTTTGAAAATTTATTAAAATCTTCTTTATACAAGAAAACCTTATGTTTTTGGTAAAAAAATCCATCATCTTTATACACCCTCTTACTTTCAGTAATCGTAATATAATAATCTCCGCCTCTTGTTGATCTAACATCAAAGAAATATGTTCTTTTTCCTGCCCTTACTCTATCAGAGTAAATTTCATTATTTTCATTCCCAATATTATCTTCCACTTTAATAAAATTTAGTTAAATAATAACGTAATTTAATACTTTTATAATATATCTATAGATAAACACTACTTTCTATCAAAATCATCTTGTAATCTTACTATATCATTTTCATCAGAAGGATTATCATTGTTTTCATGGATCCATATTTCTGCTACTAAAGCATAATCATTTGTCCCTATGATTCTATGTCGTATTTTATTACCTATTTCTATTTGATCATTTTTTTTTAATTTAATTAATTTCCCTTCATTATTATTTTCACTTTTGCAAATTTTTATATTTCCTTTTATAACTGTCCATATTTCAGATCTTCTATTATGATATTGCCATGAAAGACGTTTTTTTGGCTTTATAACTAATATTTTAGGGCTTAGTTTATTATTGAAGTTTAATTTTTTTAAAAAAGAATTATTAAAGAAAATGTTAAAAAAATTTTCAGATTTTTCTTCATTTATAACAAAAAAACCACCCCAGGGCCTATCTAAATCTTTAGAAAAGATGGTTAATCTGTTTTTAATTAAAATTTTTTCAACATCATTAAAAATTTTAATTTTATTTATCATCATAAATTTTTTCAAATATTTTAACTATTCTTTCTCCTGTTTTTCCATCCCATAATTTAGGAATCTTACCTTTTTTCCAACCATTTCTAAAGCAATCATTAATAATTTTTTTATACTTTGACGGATCAGCACCTAATAATTGATTTGTTCCAATAGAAATAGTTTCTGGTCTTTCTGTATTATCTCTTAATGTCATACAAGGAATTCCCATAAAAGTCGTTTCTTCAGTAATTCCACCACTATCAGTAAAAACAGCAATTGAATTTTTTACCAAGTAATTAAATTCTAAATATGACATAGGATCTACAATTGTTAAATTATTAATTTCTATTTTTAAATTTTTCAAAACTCCTTTTGTCCTTGGATGAGCTGGAAAGATCAAAGAAAAATTTTTTAATGAACTACAAACTCCAGTTAATAAAGCTTTAAGAGTTTTTTTATCATCAACATTAGATGGTCTATGTAGTGTAATAACAAAATATTTTTTATTGATTAATTTCAATTTATTCCAAATTTTTGGTTTTTTAAGATTTTTGATATTTTTTTTAAGTGTATCAACTATTGTATTTCCTACATAATAAATATCTTTTTTATTTACACCTGTATTGATCAAATTTTTGTTAGCAAACTTTGAAGTTGTAAAAAAACAATCAGCAATTGAATCTGTTATAATTCTATTTATTTCTTCAGGCATTGTATTATCAAAAGATCTTAATCCTGCTTCTACATGAGCAATTTTAATTAATAATTTTTTTGCAACTAATGAACAAGCTACTGTTGAATTAACATCTCCAAAGACAACAATTAAATCAAATGTATTTTTTAATAAATACTTTTCAAAGGCTATTATGATTTTAGCCACTTGGTTATTTTGAGAACCTCCTCCACAATTTAAATTAATATTTGGCTTAGGAATATTCAATTCTGAAAAAAATTGATCACTCATCATTTTATCATAATGTTGTCCTGTATGAACAATAACATAATCAATTGATTTTTTGTTATTCTGAGCAATGTGAATTGAATCAATTATACTCGATAACTTTATAAAATTTGGTCTCGCGCCAGCTACCAGACATATTCTCATAATATAATTAAGATGTAGCTCTTCCTTTTAAATTTTTCCAATCTTCTTCTGGTCTAACTTCTAAATTTGTTTTCCAAGCAGCTTCTAAAATATTCATATTAATATTATTTTCTTTTGCAAAAGAAATAAAAGCATTTATATCCTTTGGAAAACAAGCTCCACCAAAACCTAATTTTCCATCTGGACCTGGAACATTTAGATGAGAATCTCCTATTCTATTATCTGAAATAAAACCATTTAAAGCAGTATCCCAATCAACACCAATTTTATTAGATAATCTAAAAAATTCATTCATCAAACTGACTTTTGTAGCAAAAAAATTATTATTCATATACTTTATAAACTCTGCTGTTATGGTATTAGTTTTAATAATATTTTTATTTTTAAAACGTGATGAAAATAATTTTTCAACTTTATCTGAAATTTCGATGTTATCTGAACCTATTATAATCCTTGATTGGGTTAAAACATCGAGTTTAGCTGTTCTTTGAGTTAAAAACTCTGGAGAAAATAATATTTTTAAATCTGAAAATTTTTTTGATAAATTTCTAGTAACACCAGGTAAAACAGTAGATTTTATAATATAAATTGGCTTTTTTATTTTTAAATTTTTTTCAAAAAATTTAGAAATAAAAGATAAATCCTGTGATCCATCTTTTTTCATTGGCGTTGGTAAGCAAATAAATACGAAATCAGAATTTAATGTTTCTTCTAAAGAATTGATTGATCTAGATTTAATAACATCAAAAACTTTCACATTATTTGATGATGAAAAAGCAAAAGCTAAAGCCTCTCCAACAAAACCATTTCCTATTATTCCAATATCTTTCGACATATTAATTTAATTATTAAAATACGAATTTAAGAATTTTAATAGCCATTTATGTATTAAAATATTCAAAAATTATTGAGATTTACAAATCTATCCATTTATGTTAAAATAATTTTAATGTTAAAAGATTACTTAAATATCGTTTCAAAACTTAAAATAAAATCGAAATCATATAAGTATTTTGATTTGAAAAAACTATCAAACATTAACTCAAAAGTTTTAAAACTTCCTTTTTCAATTCGAATAATTTTAGAAAATGTTATTAGAAACTATAATGATTTTTCAATAAATAAAAAACATGTAAATACTATTCTAAATTGGAAAAATACTCAAGGGAAAAAAGACATCCCATATTCACCATCGAGAGTTTTAATGCAAGATTTTACAGGAGTTCCAGCAGTTGTTGATTTAGCATCTATGAGAGAAACATTATCAAAAAAAGGAAAAAACCCAGAATTGATTAACCCTTTAGTTCAAACTGATTTAGTAATTGATCATTCTGTAAATGTCGAATATTTTGGAACTAACAATAGTCTTCAAAAAAATGTAGAAATAGAATACCAAAAAAACAAAGAGAGATATGAACTTTTAAAATGGGCTCAAAAATCATTTAATAATTTTAATGTTGTTCCTCCTGGCATGGGGATATGTCAT
>CAZYIL010000036.1:0-12682 GCA_964646945.1 uncultured Marinoscillum sp.
TTATAATGTTTATTATGCGATTAAAGCAAATAACAATCAGGCTATTATTGATAAAATAAATAAATATAGATTTGGAATAGATGCGGTAAGTATTAATGAAATAATAAAGGCAATTGATTCAGGTTTTGATTCAAAAAAAATCGTATTTGCTGGAGTTGGTAAAACAGAAAAAGAAATTGAATTAGCTATTCAAAAAAATATTTATTTATTTAATTGTGAATCTATCCAGGAAATTGAGTTAATAGACAAAATTTCTTGTAAAATGAAAAAGAAGTGTAATCTAGCAATAAGATTAAACCCCAATATTGATTCTATGACTCATGAATATATAAAAACAGGAATATATGATAGTAAATTTGGAATTCAAATTAAAGATTTATCATTGTTGATTGAAAAAATTAATAATTTAAAAAATATTATACTAAAAGGCTTTCATTTTCATTTAGGATCTCAAATTAATGATTTTAATGTTTTTACCAAATTATCAAAAGTTAGTAATGATGTAAATAAGTATTTTATGGATAAAGGCTTTAAAATTCAAGATATTAATTTAGGTGGTGGATTAAGTATCAATTATAAAGATCCAGATAATAATTTAATCCCAGACTTTAAAAGTTATTTTAATTTATTTAAAAAAGAATTAAAAGTATTTGATGGTCAAAAAATTCATTTTGAATTAGGGAGATCTATTGTAGCTCAATCTGGTTCCTTAATTTCCAGGGTATTATACATGAAAAATTCATTTAATAGAAATTTTATAATTCTCGACGCGGGTATGACAGAATTAATAAGACCTGCGTTGTATAATTCCTATCATTATATTCAGAATTTATCATCTAAAGAAAAAAAAATTAAATATGATATAGTTGGGCCTTTATGTGAATCATCGGACACTTTTGCAAAAGATTTTTATTTAAACAAAGCTGATTCTGGTAATTTATTAGCTATAAGATCAGTTGGAGCATATGGTGAAGTTATGTCTAGTAATTATAATTTAAGAAACAAAGCACTTTCTTATTTTTTATATTATTTTTTTTAATGTATTATTTTTATTTATAAACAATTAGGTTTTAATATGAAATTAGGTTTTATAATAACTACATGCAAAAGTTATTTTCAAAATGTAGAAGACATTATTAATGATATAGAAAAATGTGTTATTGATAAAAATCATGTTCTTATAGTATCTGCCCAGGAAGATAATTTTGAAGATTATTGTTATAGAGGAGTGAAAATAATAAAGGTGCCTTATACAGCACTTCAGCTTACAGGATTGGTTTATCTATATGAAAATAAGAAACTGCTTAATTCTTTTAATTTTTGGTTTGTTTTGCCTTGTACTATCAAAATCGGTTTAGATTTTAATAATAAAATAATTAAATTTTTAAATAAAAATAAAGAAGAAGATTCAATCCCTATTATAAATCCTAAACTTTTGCCGTATAGAACAATGGATATGGGTATTTTAAAAAGTAGTTTTATTAATATGATGGGAGGATATTTAATGAAACTTAAATTAAAATATTATAATGATGAAGATTTGTTAATCTTAAAAAAACAATTGATATATAATGAAAATATTATTTTAGGAATTTCTCCAGCTAATCCTGAACTTTCCACTAAATTTAATATTAAAGGGAATTATAAATCACCAAAGTATTTTATGGTTAATAATTATGATGAATTAGAATCTAAAATTTTAAAACACCATAATGCTAACAAAATAAAAGAAACTACTTTTTTAACAATAGATCTGGTAAAATACCAAAGATGTTTTAAGGGTATGAAAAATCTTGTAATGGATTGTGATGGAAAAAGACCTTTTTATAAACAATAATTTTTTATTATGAAAAAACATAATCTGAATCTATTTTTAAAAATCATCTTATTATTTATTATTTCACCATTTATATCTAATTCTCAACATGAAAATTTTTATTCAACTTCTTCAATTATATCAAAACTTAATAAATTAAATACTTTAGGTAAAGTTTTATATATAGCCGCTCATCCTGATGATGAAAACACACGTCTTATAGCTTACTTAGCTAATGAAAAAAAATATGAAACCGCATACCTTTCATTAACACGAGGAGATGGAGGTCAAAATTTAATAGGTAAGGATCTTAAAGAAAATCTTGGTGTTATTAGAACTCAAGAATTATTAGAAGCTAGAAAAATTGATGGTGGGATTCAGTTTTTTTCTTCAGCAATTGATTTTGGCTATTCAAAAAATGCTGAAGAAACTCTCAAATTTTGGAATGAAAATAAAATTTTATATGATATTGTATGGATAATTAGAAAGTTTAAACCTGATATAATTATTACAAGATTTAATCAGATTTCCGGCACAACTCATGGTCATCATACTTCATCTTCTATTTTAGCAAATAAAGCATTTGCTCTATCTGGTGATCCAGAAGTTTTTCCTGATCAATTAGATAAGTTAAACATCTGGAAGCCAAAAAGAATTTTTTGGAATACATCATCTAGATTTTTTAATATAAGCAATTATTCAGAAAAAGAAATTACAAAAATTAATGTAGGACTTTTTAATAATTTTTTGGGAAAATCTTATAATGAAATATCATCAGAGAGCCGTTCAATGCATAAGAGTCAAGGTTTTGGTTCTTTAAAAAGAAGGGGTAGTGAAAATGAACTATTTATTTTAACACAAGGTGAAAGTATAGAAAGTGATATTATGGATGGAGTAGATATTTCATGGAAACGTGTAAATGCAAATAAATCAATCATCGAAAGTTTATATAGAGCAAAAGAAGAATTTGATCCTAATTATCCAGAAAGAATAGTCAAATTTTTATTAATTGCTTATTCTGAAATCGATAAAATAAAAGACAAACATTGGGCTAAAATAAAAAAAAATGAAATAAAAAATTTAATAAAGGCCTGTTTGGGTTTATATTTCGAGTCTCTTTCAAATGTATCTATAGCATCAATACGCGATAATATTAATTTACAATTTGATGTAATTAATAGAAGTCCTTCTAATATTATTCTTGAAGAAATAGAAGTTCTTAATAAGGTTTATAGCTATAATAAACAATTATTTGATAACGATTTTCATACTTTTTCTGAGAGTATTTATTTACCAGATACTCTAAATTTTTCTGAAAAATACTGGTTATTAGAAGAACCTAACTATGGTAATTATAAGATCAATAACAATAACTTAATTGGTAATCCTGACAATCATCATGCCATTACCTCTACTTTCATTTTTAATATTAATGGAACAAAACTAGAATATAAGGCACCTATAGTTAATAAATCTAATAATCCAACAAAAGGAGATAATTATAAACCTTTTAATATAGGCTTGCCTATTTATTTAAATCCAAAACTCACTAATGTATTAGCTATTAATACAGATATAAAAACTGTTGAAGTTGAAATTAAATCAGGAAAAGATAAAATGAATGCAAGAATATATTTAGATATTCCAGATGTAATTGAATTTGAACCAAAATATCATGATATTTATTTAGCTAAAAAAAATCAAAAAACAATAATAAAATTTGATTTGATTCTCCCACAGAAGGATTATGTAAAAGAAAAAATTATAGTTAAAGCTAGTATAAATGATAAAATTTATCAACGTGGTATTGAAGAAATCTCTTATAATCATATTCCTAAACAGATTAGGTTTCCAAAATCCGAAATATCTATTATCAAGTTTAATTTAAAAATTAAAGGTAAAAATATTGCTTATATCATGGGCTCTGGTGATAATATTCCTAATTCTCTTTCATTGATAGGATATAACGTTGATATAATAAATATTGATGATCTTAATTCTAACATGCTTTCTAAATATGATGCTTTAATAATTGGAATAAGGGCTTATAACATAAATAATCAGTTAACTGATAAAACTAATGAAATATTGAATTTTGTTAAGAATGGAGGAAATGTAATTGTTCAATATAATACTTCAAGGGGTATTAATTCAAAGAACTTTGCTCCATATAACTTTAATATATCAAGAAAAAGAGTATCTCAAGAAAATTCAAAAGTTAATATTTTAAACCCAAATCATCCTGCATTAAATTATCCTAACAAAATCTTTTTAGATGATTTCAATGGATGGGTTCAAGAAAGAGGACTATATTTTCCTGATAGTTGGTCTGAAGAATACTCTACTCTTATATCATCTTATGATCAAGGTGAAAATCCTAATGATGGGGGGATAATATTGTCTAAAATAGGGCAGGGGTATTATATTTACACTTCATATTCTTGGTTTAGACAGTTACCAGCAGGTGTTAAGGGAGCTTATAAATTATTTTCTAATCTTATATCTTTAGGAAAAGAACAATGAAAATGAATTGGAAATTTTATTACATTATTGTAGCAGGATTATTGATATTCTATATTTTCTTAATGACAATATTTACTTCAAGCTACTAATGACTAATATAGATTTTATTGTCCTTTTTGTAACATTATCATTTATTTCTATATATGGTGCTTATAAAAATTACTCTCATAAATCTATAAAATCCTACTTTTTAGGAAATAATCAGATGAGTTGGAGAACAGTTGGAATATCTGTTATGCTAACTCAAGCTACCGCAATAACTTTTTTATCTACACCTGGACAAGGTTTTAAATCAGGAATGAGTTTTATACAAAACTATTTAGGTATGCCCTTAGCTTTAATTGTAGTTTGTATATTTTTCATTCCAGTTTATTTTAAATCTAAAGTTACAACAGCATATGAATATCTAGAAAAAAGATTTGATTTAAAAGTTAGAACATACACGTCATTTCTGTTTTTATTACAAAGAGGATTCCAATGCGGTCTAACAATTTATGCTCCATCTATAATTTTAACAGCAATACTCGGATGGAATTTATCTTTAACAATTATTTCAGTTGGGTTATTAGTAATAATATATACTGTTATTGGTGGAAGTAAAGCTGTTAGCTATACTCAAAAACAACAAATGGGAATTATTTTAATTGGAATGATAATGGTTTTTTATTATTTAACCATTAATCTATCTCAATATGTTTCATTGAATGAAACTCTTATGATAGCAGGTATGTTTGAAAAAACAAATGCAATAAGTTTTAGTTTTGATCCATCAGAAAGATATACCATATGGACTGGTCTTTTTGGTGGTTTTTTTCTTTCTCTTTCATATTTCGGAACAGATCAATCTCAAGTCTTGAGATATATAAATGCAAAAAACATGAATGAAAGTAGAATGGGTTTAATTTTTAACGCGATATTAAAAATTCCTATGCAATTTTTTATTCTAATGTTAGGTGTATTATTATTTGTTTTCTATTTATTCTATTCACCACCTATTCATTTTAATAAAAATATTATTGATTCATTTAAATCTTCTAATCAGTCTGTAATTAAAAAACATGAAGATAAACATAAATTATTATTTAATGAGAGGAAGGTTTTATTAAGTGATTATATAAAATCAGAAGACGAAATGTTTAGAAATGAATTAATTAAAAAAATAAAAAAGAAGTCTAATGAAATGAATAATCATAAAATAGAATTAGAAAATTTAATTCTTTCTTCTGGTTACAAAATTAAAAATCAAGAAAGCGATTATGTCTTTATTTCATTTATTTTAGAATTTCTACCTGTTGGTTTAATTGGTTTTTTAATTGCAGTTATTTTTTCAGCTGCAATGAGCTCTACTTCAGCTGAAATTACTGCCTTATCTTCTATTACCACAATAGATATATATAAAAGATTAATCAATGAGGATTTAAAAGAAATAAATTATATAAATTCATCTAAATTATTTTCACTTCTTTGGGGAATAATAAGTATCCTTTTTGCGCTTTTTCTTATTACAAGTGAAAATTTAATTGAGTCAATAAATATTGTTGCTTCTTTATTCTATGGTAATATTCTTGGGATATTTTTAATTGCTTTTTTTACAAAAAAAATTACCTCTGGTAATATTTTATATTCATCAATTTTGTCTCAATTTATAGTTTTTGTATTATTCACATTATCTAAATATTCTATTATTCAAATCAGTTATCTTTGGTTTAATTTGATAGGCTGTTCTGTCACTATAATTTTGTCTATACTATTTTATTATTTGTATGAGTATATTATTAATAGCTCCAAATAGAGATGAAAACGTTTGGAAAAATGCTTTTAATGCATTTGATTCAAATCTTAAGGTATTTACCTCTAATCAAAAATTCGATAATGATTCAATAGATTGTGTTGTTGTATGGAACCATCCAAGTGGCATATTAAAAAAATTTAAAAACTTAAGACTTATTTATTCAATGGGAGCAGGAGTGGATCATATATTTAATGATAAATATTTACCAAAAGATGTTCCAATTTGTAAAATAGTTGACAGTAGATTATCATTTTCTATGTCAAATTATATTATAATGGCTGTTTTAAATTATCATAGAAAATTTTATAAATATGAACATGATAGGTCATTTAAAATTTGGGATCAAGTATCTCCACCTGAAATTGATATAAAAATTGGGATTTTAGGATTTGGTATTTTAGGTCAAGATGCTGGTTTAAAATTAAAAAATCTCGGATTTGATGTTATGGGGTATAGTTTAAGAAAGAAAAAATCTTCTAAAATAAAAATTTATCATAGCAATGAATTGAATATTTTTTTATCTAAAATAAATATATTGATTTGTACAGTCCCGTATACAAATCAAACTCATGGTTTATTAAACAGTAAATTATTTAATAAGCTAAAGTATCCTACATATTTAATAAACGTATCTAGAGGTAAGG
Organism: uncultured Marinoscillum sp.; assembly: GCA_964646945.1. Lineage (GTDB taxonomy): Bacteria > Bacteroidota > Bacteroidia > Cytophagales > MED-G16. Next base: position 6,776 of record CAZYIL010000036.1, read on the forward strand.
TTCATGTAGAAAATGATATTAAAAATGCATTAAAATCAGGTCAGTTAACAGGTGCTTTTTTAGATGTTTTTGAAAACGAACCATTACCTAAAAATAGTTTTATATGGAATCATAAAAATATTCATATCACACCTCATATTGCTAGTATTACTAATGTAAAAGCAGTTATTCCTCAAGTTGTTGAGAATTACACTAGACTATTAAATGGTAAAAAATTATTTAATTTGGTGAATAGTGAAAGAATGTATTAACTGAAATTTTTATGAAGTTTATTATTTTAAATATTGTATTGTTTTTTGTCCTACCAAACCTTAAAGCTCAATTAATAATAAACGATCTAAGTAACATTCAGTTAAATACTAACTTAAATACTGAATTTTTTGAAAAAAATGGTTATTTAACTTATGATGGTAATTATTTGCTTTTTAATAGAGTAGGGGATCCTAATAATTTTGGAGGATTTAATGATTTAGGGGATGTTTGGTATGTAAAAAAAATTTTTGAAAACTTATGGTCCTCTCCAGTGAACTTAACCAAGGTTAATAATACAAATAACAATTTACTTTTAGGAGTAGATAATCAAAATAATCTTTATGTTTTCACTAATGGCATTATAGATATATATGATTTTTCTGATAATAATAATGTAAAAGATATAGGAAAGTCTATTGTAAAATATTATAATTCAAAGTCTTCTTTCATTTCTGGTTCGATATCATCCGATCAAAATTTTATAGTTTTATCAATAGAATCTTTTGGTACATATGGAGTAGAAGACCTTTATTTTACAGAAAAAATAAATGATACTTTGTGGGCTCCATTAAAAAACTTAGGATCATCTATAAATACTTCCTATCAGGAGATTTCCCCTTTTTTATTAGATGATAATAAGACTATTATATTTTCTTCTAATGGTTATGATGGATATGGAAGTTTTGACATGTTTTCATCATCTAGATTAGATGAAACATGGAAAAATTGGTCAGAACCAATTAATTTAGGTTCTAAAATAAACTCAGAAGGATTAGAAGACTCATTTAATTTCAATAAAAAATTAAACACTATTGTTTTTAGTTCATCAAAGAATAGTATTGGTAATTCGGATATTAAAATTTTTTCTTTAAATAAGAAAACAAATGATTCAAGTGAATTTAAAGATGAAATAAATACCCAAATTAATAATATAGATGATGGTCAAAGACTTGTACTTAATAAAGTATTATTTCATCAATCATCTGATAAGCTACTAGATGAATCATATGTTCAGCTAGAAATGATTTTTAATATATTAATCAATAATAAAAATTTATCAGTTTTTCTAGAAGGGCACACTGATAATATAGGTAATCCTAATAAAAACCTAGAATTATCAAATAAAAGAGTAAATCAAGTTATGAAATACCTTATAGATAAAGGGATTGATAAAAACAGAATAGAAGGGAAAGGTTATGGGTCAGACAGACCCTTGGTTAATACAAACTCATCAGAGTCTAGAAAAATAAATAGAAGAGTTGAGATAATTTTTAAAAAAACAATTAGATATTAATCTAATAGAGATAGTATCTAACAGCTGTTTCTTTAGATAACATGTTAACATCCTATATTACAAAATTCATTGCGCCATTATTTATATTATCAGTGAAGAAAAATTTTAAAGGGGAGTGGTCTAAATCCTTTATATAAATTGGTATACTAGTAAGTATACTAGTTGCCTTAAAATATGTGTTTATTTGATTTATTAAGATATTTTCAGTAGCCTAAGGCTATATCATCTCCTCTTTTATCAGCTCCACCCTCTAAGGAATTATCCTCGTTAACTAAAATACAATCCATTCTACCGATTGTTCCTCTTTCCATTATAGAATGACCACTTTCTTTTAATTTATTCCTTATTCCCTGACTAATTGAATTTTTTTCAACAATTATCATATCCGGGAGCCATTGATGATGAAATTTTTTTGAATCAACAGCTTCTTGCATACTCATATTAAAATCTAGAACATTTAATATAGTTTGAAAAACAGAGGTTATAATAGTTGATCCTCCAGGTGTTCCTAATACCATTAATAAATTTTCATTTTTTTCTATTATGGTTGGTGTCATCGATGATAACATCCGTTTGTTGGGCTCTATAGAATTTGCTTCTCCTCCTATTAAACCAAACATATTTGGATGTCCAGGTTTAACACTAAAATCATCCATCTCATTGTTCAATAAGAAACCTGCACCATTTACTACAACTTTTGATCCAAACGATCCATTTAATGTTGTAGTTACTGAGATAGCATTGCCAACTTCATCAACAATTGAAAAATGTGTTGTTTCTTCAGATTCATTTAAATTAACATTACCTTCTTTTATTTTATTTGATGGTGTCTTGACACTATCATTAATATCTTTAAATCTATTTGTTAAGTAATTAGAACTCATTAAATCTTTTTGAGGTACATTATAAAAATCAGCATCACCTAAATAAGTAGCTCTATCTGCATAAACTCTGCTTTCAATTTCAGATATTAGATGAATGTATTCAGCAGAATTATGTTTATACTTATTAACCTTTAATTGTTCAGCGCCATGTAATAATTGTATTAGAGCGATTCCCCCACTAGATGGGGGACCCATTGAAATAATCTTATGGTTTTTATAATATCCAATAATTGGTTCTCTCCATATTGATGAATAATTTTTTAAATCATTAAGGGAAATTATACCAGAACCATCATTCATTTCATTAATAATTAACTCTGCAGTTTTACCAGAATAGAAACCTTCTCTTTTATTATTTTTTATTCTTGTAAGTGTTTTAGCTAAATCTTTTTGAATCAAAATATCGTCTTCTTTCCAATCTGAATCTTTTAAAAAAGGAATTGTATTATTATTGACTTTTTCAAAAAAAGATTTTGATCTATTTAATCCGTTCGATTGATTTTTTGTTATATTAAATCCCTTGTTAGCTAAATTAATTGAAGGTTCCAGTAATATACTCCAATCTAATGAACCAAACTTTTCATATAATTTGACCATTCCATCAACAGATCCAGGAACACCTGAAGCTTGGTGTCCTATTTTACTTTTATTATCATCAACAATTAATCTCCCATCAAACTCTTTTAAATACATATCTCTAAAAGATAATTGAGGTGCTTTTTCTCTAAAATCTAAAGAACCAACTTCTCCATTATTAAGTCTATATACTGCAAAACCACCTCCTCCTAAATTCCCAGCATTGGGGTAGACTACAGATAAAGTAAAATGAACACCTATTGCAGCATCAAAAACATTTCCTCCTTTTTTTAAAATATCAATTCCAATTTTTGATGCTAATGGGTGTGCAGAAGAAACCATAGCCGTTTTAGCAAGAGTCCCATATTTTTTATTATTGTTATTTATGGTGTTACAGGAAAAAGTAAATATAAAGAGTAGAAGAAAAATATATCTCATTTAGTTGGATAATATATTGTTTTATTATGAAGGTGTGAATTTACTTCTTTTTTTGAATATAAAAGTTTAAAATATTCATCTTTAGACCAACTTTCATACAAATTATTGTAGAATGGACTTTCAGGATTTCCTGATTGTCCTGGTGAATTAGTAGCTATGCTATTATCCCAATCTTTAGTATCTATAATAACTCTAAATGTAGCACCAGAAGATTGATTTAAATAATATCCTGTTGAACCAGGAGTAAACATGTTCCCAGATCTAGGATAAGTATCAAACTCTAAAAATTTTTTAATTGAATCATTAACAATATCTTCTAAAGGATGTTTGATTTTTACATGTTTATAATCTTTTTGACCATAGATCCAAGCGGTGTGATCTTTACCGAATTTTTCTTTTAATTTATTTATTGCAATTAATAAAGTATTATTTAAAAATTCAGTTTTTTCATTATTATTTAAAGATTTAATTTTTTTAATTATCGTATGAAGTTGAACATAAAGTAAATTTCTAACTTCTTCTGGTACATATTTATCATAGAAATAATTCATAATTTCTTTTTCCCATTGGATATAAATTCCGGCTTCAACTGAGTTTTTATCTAAAATATAATTCCAGTTTAATAGCTTATTAGAAAAATCAATCATACTTTCTTCTATTTTAATTTTTGAAAGTTCTTTTATTAATATTTCGGCTGGTATTGAAAAATAATCAACTTGTAAATTTTTCATATCATCAATAGTAAAATTGTTATTGTTTTTTAAAACATTATTGATTCTATTACCTCTATAAGGATCTGCCCAAGTAAACCCAATAGCATTCCATTGTTTATAATCGTCTGGTGTAACATTTTCATTAGCTGTAGCAATAAATTCATATTTTGGATTATGAATATTTGGTTTATCAATTATTGGTAAGTATTCTCCCCATTCGTATTTGCCATTACCAGATACAGGTACCATACCACTATGATTGTTTCTTATAGGTGCTATTCCTACTGCTTGCCAACCAATATTTCCATATTTATCAGCCCAAACCATATTTTCACCCGGAATATTGCTGTAATTACACGCTTCTCTGAATTCTTCCCAATTTTTAGCTTGATCCATTCTTAAAGAGGCAAGGTAAGGCGATCCTCCGATTTCTAACCATCCACATCGAACAGCAAATGCTCTATTGTCAATACTATCAATCAATGTTACTGGCCCATGAACAGTATACTTTAATTCAACTTTTTTAGGATTAGCATCTTTTATATTTATTGTTTCACTAACAGTTTTAAATTTCACCCACTTGTCATCGTGTTTATATTCATTTTTATTATTAGGATTTAATTCATAAACACACAAATCTTCAGCATCTGTTCTAAAAACTGTTAATCCCCAAGCACCATATCCATTGTGACCTATTGACACACCAGGAATTTCAGGTTCACCTCCACCTATCACATTCCAATTAGGTGCTACTAAATGAGTAATATATCTTAATGAAGGTACAGCTATTGATCTATGTGGATCATTAGCAAGAATTGGATATCCATTATTTGATTTTTCACCTGATATTGCCCAATTATTACTTCCTATTGAGTAGTTATCAAGAGTATTCTTTTCTTCATGCTTATAAGATATTTTATTTAAATTACCACTTCTATATTTTTTTTCAATATGATTAATATTGAATTTTAAAGGTTTTCTAAACTCATTATACAATCTTAAAATATCTTTCTTTAAATCTTTTTCTCTAATTATTTTGTCCAATTTAAGAGATGGTTGTTTTGGGTGAAACCAAACTAACTCATTTACTTTTTCTTCTCCAATTAAAGTGACAGCTCGTCCAAGATTAAGTTCTTCTTCTATATTTCCTAATAAACCTTGGTGTCTTGAAATTACAATTTCTGGTGTCCAACGCTTAGGTTTAATATTAAGTAGTTTAAATTCAATTGGTAAATCATTAGGTTTTGAATTTATTTCATTAATATAAGCATTTACACCTTTTACGTATGAGTTTATTATTTCAAATCCATCATCATGGTAATGATTTAATTCATCAATGATATTACTTCTAAATTTAAATAATCTTGTTCCTATATCTCTTTCTAATTCTTCTTCACCAAACACCTCTGAAACAGTACCGGTGGCTTGTCGTCTCCATATTTCAAATTGAAAAAGTCTATCTTTTGCAGCTAAGTAACCTTGCATGAAAAAAAGATCTTCCTGATTACTAGCGTAAATATGATTAATACCAAACTTATCTCTAATAACTTCTACTTTATCAATTAAATTATCTAGTTCAATTTTTGACTCACAACTAAATAATAAGAAAAATAGTATAATGAAACCTGCCTTATTTGAATAATTAACATTCATTTAAAGAATCTTTGATATCATTTATAAGATCATCTGGATCTTCTAGGCCTATTGATAGTCTAACTAAAGAATCTGTAATTCCAATTCTTTTTTTTGT
>CAZYIL010000037.1:0-11948 GCA_964646945.1 uncultured Marinoscillum sp.
TAGAACGAAAGATTTAGAATCATTTACAAGAACGGCTGATATTGTTATATCTGCTTTGGGAGTTCCAGGGTTTCTTAAAGGAAACATGGTGAAAAATGGAGTCATAGTTGTAGATGTTGGAATTACTAGAGTAAAAGATTCAAGTAGGCCTAAGGGATATATAATAAAGGGGGATGTGGATTTTGATTCAGTTTCCAAAAAAGCAAGTTATATAACTCCAGTTCCTGGAGGTATAGGTCCAATGACTATAGCTTCTTTACTTTTGAATACATTTAAAGCCTATAAAAAAAATCGAAATTCAAAATAAAATTTTCATTGATTTTAAAAAATGCTAATTCAGATCCTCTATAAATTTCTTTTTGTCTTTCTTTTATTTTATGCAGGTAATGTTTTTGCTCAATCAACATCTATTTCAAAAAACAAAAAAGCACAAAAATTTTATGAGGAAGCTCTTAATTTTTCAAAAATAGGAGAATTTGATAATGCGCTTAATAATTATGAAAAGGCAATAAAGTCAGATCCATACTTTATTCTTGCTTATATTAAAAAAGCTCAAATTTTCAAACAAAAAGGTTTTTATTTAAAAGCCATTAACACTTATAAAAAAATATTAGAGAAGAAAATTGGTAATAATAATCCTGAGCAGATTTATTTTGATATTGGTCAAATGTATTTTTTATTAGGCAAGTATATTTTATCAAAAAGGTTTTTTCTGAAATTAAATAATAAAGCTTTTATTTCAAAAGCTGATCCATATTTGGATAATATAAAATTTTCTTTAGACAAATTACCAGATTCTCTGTTGATAATCCCAAAATCTTTTGAAAAAGCAAATATTTTTTCTCTTCAATATTTTCCTTATTATGATCAGGTAAATAATACGTTATATTTTACCGCTAGGAAAGGAAAATCTCTTTTTGATGATGAAAATTTATATTTTATTGAAAGATTATCAAATCAAACTTGGAGCAATGTTCAGTCTATCTCAAAAATAATTAACTCGGATAATAATGAAGGATCTATTTCTTTTTCTTCGGACAGAACAATGGTAATCTTTTCGTTTTGTACTTCAGATTTTAAAGGACAAAGCTGTGATTTGTACTACTCGAAAAAAAGTCAAAACAAATGGATCGCTCCTCAAAAATTAAATAATAATATTAATACTGAATATTGGGAATCCCATCCTAGCTTATCATCTGATGGTAATTTTTTATTTTTTTCTTCTAATAGACCTGGTGGATATGGAGGAAAAGATATTTGGTTTGTTAGAAAAGAAGGAAAAAAATGGGGTAGAGCAAAAAATTTAGGAGATTCAATCAATACTTCATTTAATGAAATATCTCCATTTATTCATTCTAATATGATAGACTTTTATTTTGCTTCTAATGGAAAAAAATCTTTTGGTGGATATGACATCTATCATGGTATTTTTGATAAAGAAAAAGTAAATTTTATTTCTAATTTTGGTTACCCAGTTAACAATCATTTTGACCAAAGTTCTTTCAACTTGTCAGATGATGGAACGATCTTGTTTTATACAAGTGAAAAATATGTTACAGAATCAGTAAAAAATAGTAATATTTATTTTGCTGAAATTAATAGTTCTCTTTTAAGTAAAGATTTTTTTTATTTTTCAGGACAAGTATTGGATGTTGAAACAAAAACACCAATTGATGCTAGTATCGAATTAAAAAATCTTTTTTCAAATGAAAGTTTTTTTATTGAGCCTGATTCCTTAAGCAAAATTTTTGATGTTTTGCTTTCAAAAAACACTAAATATCAATTTTTAGTTTCATCAAAAGGTTACGATTACAAAGTTTTTCAATTAGAGAAACCAAATAACAAATTTCAAGAAATTTATTTAAATCCATTAAAATTAGATTTGAAATTAAACGTCAAAAAAATATATTTTGATGTTGACGATGCTCATCTAGATTTTGAAGCAAAAAATCAACTTGATATTTTGTCGAAATGGTTGCTAATGAATGAATTTATCAAAATAGAAATATCAGGCCATACAGATGATACGGGAACAGATAAATATAATATGGATCTTTCAGAAAGAAGAGCGAAAAACGTGTATTCTTATTTAATGTCAAATTTACCTAGCCATACCAATCAAGTATCTTATAAGGCTTATGGAAATAAAAAACCAATTTACAAAGGAGATGACAAGAATATGAAAAAATTAAACAGAAGAATAGAATTTAGGATAACTAATCATTTTTGAATTTTTTACAGAATTCTACTATTTCTAATTAAATTTTTATATTTACCATAATTTATAAAAAAAATATTGTGGCTAAATTATAATTTTTAGCCTTTTTTATCTTTTAAAAGATGTTTTCATGCTTTTAAGAGTGTTTTTTTATATCTATTAAAATGTTTGTTTTTTTTTCGTTTTAGAGAAAAAAGTGATATTTTTATAGGTTATATTATTGTTAAATTTATTATCAACTTAAACTAAATAAACTTATGTTGAGAATTTTACTAGTTAGTTTCTTGTTTTTGGCCACCAATTTGTGGGCCCAAGACAGAACTATTTCGGGTACGGTTTCATCGGAAGACGACGGTAGTGGGCTTCCAGGTGTTAACGTAATCCTGCAGGGTACTACTACTGGTACTACAACTGATATTGATGGAAACTTCAAATTAGATGTGCCTGATGATGGTGGTGTCCTCGTGTTTTCATTCATTGGTCTTTCCGCTCAAGAAGTTGAGATTGGTACAAGATCAGTGATAGATGTAGTTATGAGTTCTGATGTTGAAGAACTTCAGGAAGTTGTTGTAACTGCATTGGGTATCACTAAAGAGAAGGCTGCATTAGGTTATGCGGTAACTTCGGTTGGTGGTGAACAGCTTGAGGCAAGACCCGAAGCTGACATCGCTCGTTTATTAAGAGGAAAGGTTCCAGGAGTGGATATTACATCTACAAGTGGGATTGTAGGGACAGGTACGAACATTATTATTAGAGGTCATACTTCTATATCAGGTTCGAACCAACCATTATTTGTTTTAGATGGTGTTCCAATAGATGCTTCTACCTTTGCAGATAGAAGTTTCTCATCTGGAGGTTCTACTTCTTCAAGTAGATTCCTAGATCTTGATCCAAATAACGTAGCAGACGTCAGTGTTCTTAAAGGACTTGCGGCAACTGTTTTATATGGTGAGGCTGGTAGAAACGGTGTAATTCTTATTACAACTAAAACCGGTTCTTTAGGTGGCCCTTCCAATAATAAGAAAGTAGAAGTAACTTTCAATCAATCTTATTTTGTGAATGAGGTAGCTAGTCTTCCAAATGATCAAGATAACTGGGGTAATGGATGGCAAAATTTTGCTTCAGGTGCTTTTAGTAACTGGGGTGCTCCTTTAACGGGAGGAGAGTTTTCTTCACCAGGTCGTAATGGACTTGATGATGCGGGAACGATCAAACATCCATATGATAGATCTGCATGGAATGCTGTCTTTCCTGAATTAGTGGGAGCTAGATGGCCTTATCAAGCGTATGATAATCTTCAAAATTTCTTTGTAAAAGGAAGTCAGAAGAATTCATCTATTGGCTTAGCCGCTAATCTGGGATCTAATTCTAGTATTAAAGCTAATTATGGTTGGACAAGAGATGAAGGTTATGTGCCGTTTAATAATTATACGAAACATAATTTCTCTTTAGGATCAAATACACAGCTTTCTAACGGTCTTAAATTAAACTCAACGTTTAATTATATTCAATCAGAGACCATGAAACCTATGTCGTCTCCTATTTATAGTTCAAATCCATCTGGTAATTCATTGTTTAGTAATGTTTTGTATACTCCAAGAAGTTGGAATTTAACAGGCTTACCTTACGAAAGACCTGATGATCATAGTAGTGTCTACTATAGAGGTGGTAATGATATTCAACATCCGTATTGGACTTTGAATAACACTTCTGATAGAGATAATATAGAAAGATTTATTGGGAACATAGCTCTTAGTTATGAAATAGCTGACTTTTTAAATGTCACTTATAGACTAGGGCTTGATCACTATAATATGATGAAAAATTATAGAGTTAACAAAGGTGGAAGACAAACTCCTGATGGAGAATATCAAACTTCTAACCGATCTAACACTATAACGGATCAACAACTAAACCTTAATGGTGCAGTTGAATTGTCTGCTGATTTGGATTTAGATTTCCTTGTAGGAGCAAATCTTAAGTCAACAGATTATGAAAGACATACAATAAATAGTTCAGAGCAGTTTGTTTATGATTTGTTCACACATTCGAACTTTATTACAACTACTGCAAGCTCTTATGTTTTTGCTGAAAATACTTATGGTGCTTTCGCAAATGTATCTCTTGGTTTTAAAGACTGGGCATTTTTATCTGCTTCGGCAAGAAATGACTGGACTTCTACCTTAGAGCCTGAAAATAGAGCTGTTTTATATCCTTCGGCATCAATTTCTGTACTTCCATTTCAAGCAGCAGGGATTTCGAATGATATGCTTAACTATTTAAAAATTAGAATTGGTTATGGTACATCTGCTGGTTATCCTAGTCCTTATTCAACTAGAGGTACTCTTGCGACATATACAAAAATGTTTCAAACTGCTGGTGGTACGATAATGAATTCAAATGCTGTTAGTAACTTTTATGCAAATCCTAATTTAAAACCAGAGATTCACAAGGAATTAGAGGTTGGTATTGAAGGTAGATTTTGGAAAAATAGAATAGGAATTGATGTTTCTTTATACAATAAGGATTCAGAAGATCTTATCATTAATCTTGAATTAGACCCTTCAACTGGATATACATCGTCTACAGTTAACTCTGCCGCTATTAATAATAAAGGTATCGAGGCAATTGTAAATGTAATTCCAATTCAAACTCAAAATATATCTTGGGATATTTCTGCTAACTTTACTCTGAATAGAAGTGAAGTGAAGAAAATCGCTGATGGTATCGACCAAGTGTTGATTGCCGGTGCGTCTTTCTTAGGGAATTTTGCAAAACCAGGCTTACCATTTAATATGATATGGGGAGCTCCTATATTGAGAGATTACGGTACATTATCTGTTGATGATGTTCCTTATGACGAAAGAAAAAATTATAGTCCTATAATTTCTTCTGCTGGTATCTATCAATATGCTGGTACTGACGGTTTTCTTGGAGATCCTAATCCAGACTATGTAGTAAATGTCACAAATACCATTTCTTATAAATGGATTTCTTTAAGAGCTCAAGTTGACCACACTGTTGGTGGAGATATTTGGGGTGGTACTGCATCTACACTGACTGGTAGAGGTATTTTAAAATATACTGGTTTTGACAGATTTGTTCCTGTAGTAGTAACTGGTGTTGACAAAGATGGTAATGTAAATAACATCCAAGTTACACCAAACGCTCATTACTGGAGAGATACTGGAGTATGGTATGATGAACAAAGGATGTTTGATGCTTCAACTATTAGATTAAGAGAGATTTCTCTTTCAATAGTAGCACCAAAAAGCTGGTTAAACGGCACACCTTTTGGACGTGCTAGCCTTACTTTTTCAGGTCAAAACTTATGGCACATGGCTTATAACTTCCCTACATCCGCTAATATGGATCCAGAAGTTTTAAGTTTAGGTGTTGGTAACGGTAAAGGATTTGACCGTACGACGGGACCTACTTCTAAGAAGTATGGTGCGACCTTAAGTTTCACTTTTTAATTATTTTAAATTATATATATTATGAAATATTTAAATAAAATATCATTATTGTTCGCATTTATGTTTATTGGTTTTTCTTGTGATCTCACAGATCTAGATCAATTAACTAACCCGAATGCGGTGACAGCTGAAAATGCCGACGTGGATTTATATTTCAATGAGATCCAAGTAACTTTTGCATCTTATTTTGGGGGAACTCAAAGTACTGGGATGCAATTGGCAAGGATGACAAGTATGTTTGGTAACAATTATCAAGCTGCTTACACTCCTAATGGCTTCAACTGGAGATGGAATGTGGCATATGCTGCACTTTTTCCAGATATTGATGCTTTGATAGCTGCTGCAGAACCTAAAAAACAATTTGTTCACATAGGTGCTGTTAAAATTTTGAAAGCATATGTGCTTCAATCTTTGGTTGACACTTTTGGAAATGTTCCTTATTCTGAAGCATTTCAAGGTGTAGACTTACCGAGTCCAAAAGCAGATGATGCTTCGGCTCTTTATACTGTTTGTGAAACTCTTTTGACAGAAGCAATAGCTCATCTTAATGATGCTGCTGCTGTTGGATCTCCTACTATAGATATTTTCTATGGTGGAGACAAAGCAAAATGGATTACTCTTGCTAATACATTGAAGTTCAGATTAGCACTTAACAAAGGCGATAATGCTGGAGTTGCTGCTGCGATTTCTGCTGGTGTAATAGACTCAGATGATGAGAATTTTGTTTTCCAATACGGTTCAAACAGATCTAATCCTAATTCAAGACATCCATGGTACTCAGGTGCTTATGAGCAAGGTTCTTGGAGTTATATTTCCAACTATTATATGTGGGAATTTTTTGAGGAAAAGGCTGTTGATGATCCTAGAAGAAGGTTTTACTTCAAAAGACAGGATTTAAATGCTGCTGGTGAAGATCAGTTTACTTTAGATTGCGTAACTTCAGATAGACCAACACATTATTTGCAATATACAAATGCATATGGCAAATCTGCTGAATGGCCTTTCTGTTTAGCTAGTAACACAACTCATATCAATCCTGCAAATGCAAGGGGATATTGGGGTAGAGACCATGGTAATAACGATGGTATTCCTCCTGATGGAAGGAAAAGAACTGCTCCAGGTATCTATCCTGGTGGAGGAATGTATGATACTGGAGTTAGTGCTACTGGGGAAAATGAAGGTCATACTCAATATAGTGGAACCTTAGGAGCTGGTGGAGATGGTATTCAACCCATCCTTACTGCTGGAATGGTAGACTATATGAGAGCAGAAGCTGCGCTTACGCGTGGTACTGGCGAAGATGCTAAAGCGTTTCTTGGCACTGGAATTTCTAAGTCTATGTATTATGTTAAATCATTCTCAGAAGGTATAGGTACTGTTCCAAGTTTTATGGACAATACATCTACGCCTGCTATTGATAAATACAAAAGGAATGTAGATAACTATATAGCTGAGGTAAATACTGGCTATGACGCTGCTACAGCGGACGGTAAGTTAAACATTATTGTTAAAGAGTTTAGATTAGCTCTTTGGGGTAATGGAAACGAAGCATGGAATGCTATGAGAAGAACAGGAAAACCTAATATTGATTTGCAGAGGGCTAGAGAGGCTGATCATGGAGATTTTCCACGTTTATTCCCATATCCATCTGATTATGTGAATTTAAATGCGAATGCTACTCAGCAAGCAATGACTACAACTGTTTTCTGGGATACTAATGGCGGATCGCTTAGATAACTTTTTAAATTTTTATATTATGAAAAATCTTAAAAAACGTTTAAATGTATTATTACTAGTTGTAATGACAACAGTAATATCTTGTGGTGACCCTGAACTTCCGTTTGAAGTTTATTCAACAATGAAAACAGGTGGTTACGCACGTCAGATAGCTAGTTCTATAACTGGTAAGTTCGATTATTTCGATATTACTAATTCTAAGGTTTCGTTTATGGTGGAATATTGGGATGCTAACCAAGGAAAGGATGTTGCATCATATGCAATTTCTGTGGAGTATATCGATAAAGTTAAAAGAGGCGGTACAAATAGAAGTGTAGCTAAAAAAGCTATGACGACTATTGATGCTTCAGCTTTTACAACGAATTCAGATGGTTATTTGAGTTCGACAATCGAATTAGGCTTTTCTGCTACTATGACTTTATTAGGTCAAGTTCAGGCAGATATAGATGGAGGTAGTGATTATCGTTATCATATGGTGATTACCATGAAAGATGGCTCAACATATGATGCTGCTACTACAGATTCAAACCTTGAGTCTTCTGCTCCTTTTAGTGCATTGTTTAAGTATGACGTTTCTGTTATATGCCCTTCTGATTTGGCTGGAACATTTTCTTCGGCTGGAGTAGGTTGGTGTGGATCAGTGACATCTGGTAATTTTGCGTGGGTGAAAAGTGGAGGTGACAACCTTTATGCTGTTGATGGTGGAGACTTTTCTTACGGTGCATACCTTGCATGTTATGGAGGATGGACTGGAAAGCCAATGGGAACACTTAAGAATAAAGACGCATGTAATGTTCTTTCGCCAGTTGGTTCTTCTCAATGGGGAGAGGTCTATACTTTCAATGATCTTTACAGGCAGGCTGCTAATGCTAAAGTCTTGTATATAGATTGGGTGAATGATTATGGTGAAGCTGGAACAGTCGATTTAACAAGATCTGATAAAGATTGGCCAACAGGAATAACTAACTAGTTTTAACTAGTATATACTTTATTATATACATAAAGGTAATGGTAGAAATACCATTACCTTTTTTTTTATTCATTGAGCATTCTTTCTATAGATTTTATTATCTAGATATCAAATAGAGCTCAAATTTTAGCATATTTAATTTTTTTTAATTATATAACATACGATTATAAATGTTATAGTAATTGATAAAGTGAAACGAGAAAAAATAAGTTATTTAAAACTATTTGTTCAATTTCTCAAAACAGGATCAATATCCTTTGGCGGTTACATGATGTTGATTGCAATGGCTCAATACGAATTTTCTAAAAGACGAAAATATATAAAAAAGTCTCAGGTGTTAGATGCCATCACATTAGCTTCTTTTCTTCCTGGCCCTATGGCCATTAATGTCTCTACTTATTTAGGTTTTTTGATGAAAGGATGGAAAGGTGCAATATTAGCTTTTATTGCTGTGTTACTTCCATCATTTATCATAATGATTTTTTTTACTGAACTATATTTTAGTTCAAAAAATGTACCAGGATTTCAATCTTTTTTTTCAGGAGTTTTACCTGTCGTTTCAGCTGTTATCGTTAGTGTTGCATATGATATTTCTTCAAAAGTTAATAAAAATCTTTTTTCTTATCTTTTAACCTTTTCAAGTTTTATTCTTGCAGTTATTTTAAAGGGCTATCTTGCAATTATCGTTCCACTGCTATTGTGTGGTTTATTAAATGTTTTATATCATAAACAAGAAATTTTTTCTAATATAATAAAAAAACCAAAAAAACAGTATATCATTAGATTTGAAGGTATTATTATTGCAAGCATTATACTTACGCTTTTCTATTTATTTATAAATAATATAAGCTATAATTCAATTAATTTAGAACTTATTAGAGTTTTTTCAAATATCTCTTTGACCCTTTTTGGTGGTGGGTATGTATTTATTCCTGTACTTGACAAAATTATTGTAAATGAGATTGGTTGGCTAGATTCTCAACAATTTATTGATTGTATAGCTATGGGTCAAATTACACCTGGTCCCATTTTAATAAGCGCAACTTTTGTAGGCTATAAGATGAATGGGGTATTGGGTGCAATTTGTGCAACATTGTCAATATTTGCTCCTTCTTCAATAATTATTATTTTTATTTCTAGATTCTTCTTGTATTTTAAAAACAATATGTTTGCAAAAAAAATTATACAAGGAATAAAAATAGGAATAGTTGGTCTTATAATTTATTCAGCTATTGTTGTAATTTTGAATAAAGAAACTATAGATAA
Organism: uncultured Marinoscillum sp.; assembly: GCA_964646945.1. GTDB lineage: Bacteria > Bacteroidota > Bacteroidia > Cytophagales > MED-G16. The sequence continues at coordinate 9,668 of CAZYIL010000037.1, forward strand.
TTATACTATAATTTCTTTTATATTCTCTGTCATATTATTAATTAAAACTAAAACACATCCAATCATATTAATACTATTGTCAGGCTTTATTGGTTACTACCTACATATTTAACAATTATGAAATATATTCAATTAATTGGAACTCAAAGGTCTGGTTCAAATCTATTTAGATTAATGCTCAATCAATTAGATGAAATTCATGCCCCTCACCCTCCTCATATTTTAAGTACATTTTATCCAATCCTAGATAGATATGGAGATTTGAATATAAAAAGTAATTTAGATAGACTTTTATTGGATGTTATTGAATGGGTGAAATTGAATCCAATAAAATGGAAAAATTTTTTAATTTCTCCTGATAAAATTTTTTCTAGAATATCTGATCCTTCTATTTTTCAAATTTTTAGATCCATATATGTATTGTGTGCTGAACAATCTAAATCTTCATTTTGGTTATGTAAAAGTTTATCAAACATGAATTATTATAAAATGCTTGAAAAAGAAGCTTTAGATCCTATATATGTCTACTTATATAGAGATGGTAGGGATGTTGCTTTGTCTTTTAAAAAAACAATTGTTGGGCCTAAACATTCTTATTTTATTGCTAAAAAATGGAAAGAAGAGCAAATATTATGTGATAAAATTAAAAATGAAATTCCAAAAGAGAGATTTATTTCTATTAGATATGAAGATTTGCTTTCTAATCCAGAAGAAATACTTTCTGATTTTTGTAAAAAAATTAATATTAATTATAATAAAAGAGTAATGAAATATTACAAATCTGAAGAATCTAAAACTGCTGCTTCTTCTGGTGATATGTGGAGTAATTTATCTAAACCATTGATAGTTAATAATAAAGCAAAATTCGTGAAAGAATTACGTTTAAAGGATTTACTTATTATTGAGAGCATAGCTTCTGATATACTTTTAAAGTTAGATTATGAGATTTATAATAAAGGTGACGAATGTATCTCTAATTTTAGTGATGATGAGATTGATGAATTTAAAATATTAGATTCAACATTAAGATCATCGGTTATAAAAAAAGCTAAGATTAAGGATTTAGATTTAAGAAAACCACAAGAGAATTTATTGAAATCAATATTAAGAACTAAACTTTTTTAAGTTATAATTTTTATTACTAACTTCTAAATAACTACATTCATTCAACCACTCACCAACGTTTATGTATTTACTTTTCTTATTTATTGTTTTTTCTATGGATAAATGACTGTGTCCAAAAATATAATAATCATTATGAGATTTCTTTTCGATTTTCCTGCAATAATCAAATAATCTATTATTATTAATATTTGAATAATTTATTTTTCTTCTTTTTTCTGAATTAGAAAGATATTTTCCAATTTTTATTCCTATATCTGGATGAATCCAACGATATAGAAACTTAACAAACTGATTTTTGAAAAGAACTTTTAATAATTTGTAGCCTATATCTCCTTTTCCCAAACCATCTCCATGACCAACTAATAATGAATTATTATTTATATGTACTTTAATTAATCCGTGATAAATATTTATGTTTAACTCTTTGTTAAAATAATCCATCATCCACATATCATGATTACCTACAATCATATGAATATTTGTTCCATTATCAGAAAGCTCAGTGATTTTTCCAATAAATCTTACAAATCCTTTAGGGACTACTTCTTTATATTCAAACCAAAAATCAAACAGATCACCCATAAAGAATAAATCTCTAGCATTAGATTCTATAGAATTTATAAAAGAAATTATTTTTTGTTCTCTTTTTATACTATCTAATCTATTTGGTGATCCGAGATGAAAATCTCCTAGAAAATATATTTTTTGATCATTCTTTAGAGAGATTGCTATTTTTTTCATTATTGTTATTTTCTGAATCTTTTATTACTTCTCCACTGGTTTCCTTTTTTATTTGAGTATTTTTTGGTGCAATTATATCAAGATGGTTTTGAACTTTAAATGGTCTTTTTCCGATTAATTTTTCAATATCAGATTGAAATAGTATTTCTTTTTTTAACAATTCTTTTGCGATGATTTCAAGTTGTGCTTTTTTTTCTTTTAGTAAATTGGTAGTTCTTTGATAAGCGTTTTCTACAATTCTTTTTGCTTCAAAATCAATTTTTTCAGCAGTTGAATCTGAATATGGTTTAGTAAAATTATAATCAGTTTTCTTTGACTCAAAAAAAGATATATTTCCAATCACATTATTCATTCCATACATAGTTACCATGCTGTATGCCATTTTTGTTATTCTTTCTAAATCACTTAATGCACC
>CAZYIL010000038.1:0-11914 GCA_964646945.1 uncultured Marinoscillum sp.
TTTATTTTTTTAATATAATAAAATTGGTTATAATTGGGGGGCCCCACCCCTTTCGGCTGTGGGCCCCCCTCTTTGTTTGTAATCTTTACTATTTCAATTATTCGCTTAGGGTCATCGATTTAGCCCCTGATTTGCTAATAGACTGCTGATAGAGCTTTCTCGATTAAGGAAGATATCTGATGTTAAAATTGTTATATAAATTTCTTGCGTTAATGTCGGCAATGACTATGTTCATAGTTCTTACTCCACTGACAGCCTCAGCCGCGGTGCCGGGTCAAACCACTGGTTTAACTTCAGCAAGTGGAGACAAGCAGGTGGTTCTAGCATGGACAGCTGTTACCTCTAATCCCGCAGTTACAGATTATTTTATTGAATACTCTTCAGACGCAGGAGTTACTTATACCCGTTTTTTTGATGCTGTAAGTAATTCCACTACGGCAACTGTCACAGGTTTAACTAACGATAAAATTTATTACTTCAGAGTCAGTGCAAAAAACAATGACGGCACTGGACCTGTTTCCACTGCAGTTACAGCTACACCTTTTGTGATTCATACACCAGCCAGTGGAGCTCGCTATTCGGCTTGTCCTACCGCTCTTATACCTTCAGCAGGTTTTACAGATACGACTTCTGCTGATGTTGACTGCATCAAATACTATGGCATAACAAAAGGAACAACTGATACGACATACTCGCCTTATGACACTGTTTCACGCTGGCAGATGGCCTTGTTCTTAACCCGAATGGTTGAAAAAACAGGGACTGCGCTTCCAGCAGGTTCAGCTCAAGGTTTTCTTGATATATCGAATTACTCAACGGAAATCCAAACTGCAATTAATCAATTAAAACAGTTAGGAATAACAATCGGTAAAACCTCTACAACTTATGCTCCAGCTGACCCAGTAACTCGTGAAGAAATGGCACTATTTATCACCCGTCTTCTCAAGAAAGCCAAAGCAGGACCCGGAGCAAATTTACAATATGTTTCAGGAACAACGGGACCTAAGGAGATCAAATCTAACGACACAGATACTAACTTTACAGATATTTCCTATTGGGGTATCACCATGGATATCCGCAACGCGATCGTGAACCTATGGAACCTTGGAGTAACCGACGTTCAGGATGTCACAAAATATGAGCCAACTCTCAATATGACAAGAAAGTCTATGGCCACTTTTATGGCCAGAGCGTTAGCTCATACGAACGCGAGACCAAAAGGCTTAGTTTTGCAACCTAGCACCTATCGTGCTAAAGGCAGCCCACAGGTTTATTTCTCTGTCACTCACAGAGACGATAATTTCCTACCAGTATCTGGCACAACAGTTGACACTTTTAGGTGGACACACAGCGTAGTTGCAACAGTGGTGCGTTTTGATTCGAACGGCAACTGTTCTCTATTTTCTGCCGGCGGACCTTCTAACACGGCACAAGCTACCGGTTCAATGCGTTGTGCCGTAGATTCACTGGATCCAAAAACAGATGTCAATGGTAATCTTTCTGAATTCTGGGAAGTGATGCCCACAGCTAATAAAGTTGACGTTTGGGCTTGGACAGCTGCACTGAACTCTCATTATGACAATGATGTGCATGCGACAGCAGCTAGCAAAGTTACTGTTGAGACATACCCATAAAATTAAACTAAAGGTATTGTTAAGACACGGACAAACCGTGAAAAGGTTCTAGCAGGTCAGAGTGAATATTGTGAACGATAATAAGATAGCGGTTCTTATTCCTTGCTTGAATGAGGAAAAGACAATAGCAACTGTTGTTGAGGGCTTTATTCATTCTTTACCTGATTGTTCTGTTTACGTGTATGACAATGGCTCTTCTGACAAAACTGTGGAACATGCAACAAGGTCTGGAGCGATTGTCAATAAAGAAGTTTCCCCAGGTAAAGGGAATGTAGTAAGGAGAATGTTTGCTGATATTGACGCCGATTTGTACGTTTTAGTTGATGGAGATAGTACATATGACCCACAAGAAGCACCCTTATTGATCAAGGAGCTGTTTGTAGAGAAAGCGGACATGGTCGTAGGTTGTAGAGTGCCCGAACAAGCCAATTCATTAACCTTTTCGCATCGAGTAGGGAACAATTTGTTCAATCGACTTTATACTTGGCTTTTCGGAAGAGGTTTTAATGATATTTTTTCGGGATACAGAGTTTTTACGAAACGTTTCGTTAAAACATTCCCATCAACTTCAAAAGGTTTTGAAATAGAAACAGAAATTTCTGTACATTCTTCTCAGTTGCGTCTTCCAGTAAGAGAAGTAAATGTTTCTTATAGCGAAAGACCTGAAGGCTCAATAAGTAAGTTACGAACTTTTTTTGATGGAATGGGAATACTGAGGTCCATGCTTACTTTAATGAAGGACAACAGACCTTTTGCTCTCTTTGGATTTTTTAGTGCAGTTTTCATGATTCTAAGTCTGCTACTCGGTCTTCCAGTACTTTTTGATTTCATCGACACTGGTCTTGTGGCAAGATTACCAACCGCTATCTTGTCTACAGGACTAGCAGTATTTTCTGTGGTCAGTCTTTCTATCGGTCTTGCTTTAGAAAGCATTTCGCGGCTTCGCTTAGAAGCAAAGCTTCTTGCTTATCTTAAATACCATGAGTAACTAACTTTAGATCTACCATACGAGTATGCGAAAATTTTTATTATTTGCTGTTTTGGTAACTGCTACTATTTTTATGCCTTTACATGCAAACGCAGATCCAGATTTTTCCTTTGAAGGCTCTGGATGGGGTGAAGGTTTTGGTCTCAGCCAATACGGGGCAAAAGCTTTGGGAGCTGATGGTGCTTCGTCTCAACAAATAATCGATAGATATTTTCCAAGCACCGTCATTGCTTCTTATCCCTTTATAGCAGCAGAAACCTTTTTGGTTAAAGACAACATGCCAGTACTGGTTGGCATTAGTCAGAGAAGAACTGATATAGCTTTTGAGATTTTAAGTGGTTCTGCAGATCTTTGTTTTGACGATTATGTGGGTTCCTGTATAAAGGCTTTACCAGGTCAAAATTGGAGATTCAGAGAAAATGGTCAAGGAGAATGTGTGTTCATTGAAAACCCAGGGGGAGCAGCGACACTTTTTGTAAGCATTTCTGGTGATTGTGAAGCCTCGGTTCGACCATTGTCACCACATACAGTTGTTAATATTCCTGTAAAAGCACGCTCATACCAAAAAGGTATTCTGAAATTTCGCAGTATTCCAAACACAAGTTCATTTAATGTTTCTTTGAAAATAGGTATTGAAGATTATCTCAAAGGTCTATCTGAAGTGCCCGAATCTTGGCCAAATGAAACAATCAAATCTCAGGTTATAGCAACCCGTTCTTTAGTTTTATGGCATCTAATAGAGCGAGGTCCCGAGTCTAGTTTTAATGTTGAAAACAGAAAAGAGTGTTACTGCAATCTAATAGATGGAAGTTCAGATTTCATTTTTAGAGGTAAAACAGGTTCTGACATGCATCCGAATTGGGTTGCTGCTGTTAACGATACTTCCAATAAGGTCATAGTTTATGACACCTCTTTAGCTTACGCTCTTTACACTTCCTCAACAGGAGGTTATTCAGAAAGTTGGTTAGATGTTTTTGGAACCCAAGATCACCCTTATTTAGTCAATGTCAATGACAGCTACGCTTTCACGGTTTCAGCTCGGAACCCGCATACAGAATGGGCGGCCGGATATTCGCAGGACCGTATCGCTGATGAGTTCAATTTCCAGAGTGTCGATTCACTAAAGATAATTGAACGACACTCTTCAGGTAGCGTAAAGACTTTGCTTATTTCAGGAATAGTTGAAGGAGAGCCTTTTGATTTGAGAGTAGATGGTCAAGATTTCAGAAATATGTTGAGTCTCAGATCAGCTTATTTTTCAGTCTTTTTGCCTGAGATTTTTGATGATGTTGTCAGAAGTCATTTTTTCTCCAAAGATATTGAAGCGCTTGTAAATGCTGGCATAACTAAAGGTTGCACAGAAACCAGTTTCTGCCCAGACAGGAACATAACCAGAGCTGAAATGGCAGCCTTCCTAACAAGAGCACTAAACCTCGCTGCCTAGACTAATCAGTCCAACTACTAGGCGCTCCTAAAACTTCCATATTAATAATTTCTGATTTATCAGTTCTCATTTGGACCATATGCCCGACACCGTTCCTGATGTTTCTAAATACGATCCAGTTACTGTCTGGAGACCAAGTAGGATAAGTTGAGCTGCCTGGAAAACCTTCTGTAAGAAATACATCTTCTCCAGTTTTTGGGTTTGTTATACATATTTGTGGTTGCATACCTTTATAAAAACAAGTGTAAGCAATTTGTCTACCATCAGGTGAAAAAACAGGTTCCTCGACTCTAATGGCTCCTTCCTCGAAGTCAAGTTGCCTTAGATCTGAACCGTCAGGATTAACCAAAAAAGCGAACCTGCCGCTGTAAGGTCCCTCTTCGGTTTCTATTTCTCCCTGAGAGGTAAATATTATCTTTTGCCCGTCTGGAGACCATGAATGGTCTATAACCGTTATATCCAAATCAAGTTTCTGTTTATTTGAACCGTCAACGTCCATGAAATTTAGACTTCCTGGGGAATATTCTTCTGAAGTTGATTCCCACTGTTCATAAGAAATCTTTCTGCCGTCAGGCGACCATCTTGGGTTGTTATTACGAAGATCGTTGTTTGTCAGATTTTCAAATTCACCTGTTTTCAAATCATAGAGAAAAATTTCCCCAGAAGAGTTTTTGCCGCTATTTCTCACGAAGACAAATTTCTCACCGTCAGGAGACATTTTTGGCTTATAGTTGTAAATGTCGTCATTCGTTAATTCTCTAACATTTTTACCGTCGCTCTCCATTATCGAAATATCCCAGTTCCCGTCAAGGTCATGTTGAAAAAGAAAGTTGTTGCCACCACCAAGATAGAAATATTGTTCATCAACAACTCCCTGAGATTCAGGATAAAACTGGTCAGGCCATCGAGTTGAATCATTCTGTCTCGCTTGATTAAGAATCGTGTTTTTAAGATTTGTTTTTTCAAGTATCGCCGAGGTTAAATTCGTTCCGCTAAAGTCGGCTTCCTCAAGATTGGCTAAAGAAAGATCAGCATTCTCAAAAGAGGCACCCATTGCGAAAGAATGAGAAAGATCAGATCCATTAAGATCTGCTTGTTCTAAGTTGGCGCTGGCAAGATTAGCATTTCTGAGTATCGCTCCGGTCAAATTAGCTTTTATTAACGTTGCCCCACCTAAGTCTGAATCGGAAAGATCAGCTCCTGAAAGGTTGCTGTTAGTAAAATTACTCCCAGTAAGCAAAATTCCACTCAAGTTTTGACCTGACAAATCCTGATCGGAAAAATCAGCGTAAAGGTTGTTTCCTAAAGTAGTCGTAGATGAAACTTCTGGTGTTTCATTTCCACATGCGAATACCAGTGAAGTCAGAAACAACAACTTGGCAACAAAGATTTTTTGCATGTTACCTATATTATTTGATTTGGTTAAAGTTTCATGTAATTAAGCGTTTGCTTAGATTAAATTTTCCAACTAGCTAACACTCTTGGTTTTGACGCCAAAGAGAAACTCCCTCCATCAAAACTCAAATTCGGATTATAAGCAGGGTCGATTGAAAGAAAATCTCCCCAACGTTCAGACATAACAGAGAGTTCTCTGATGAGACGTGGATTGTCAAATATTTCTTTATCAATGCCTCTTGATACTGACTCGTGATGTAAAAGTTTTGCGTCCGGAACTAGTAACACTCGAAAGCCTTCTTTGCGCGCTTTAAGGCAAAGATCTACATCGTTGTAAGCAACAGGAAGACATTTTTCATCAAGTCCATTTAACAATTCCCAGGTTTTCTTTTCTATAGCCAAGCAAGCACCTGTTACAGCCGCCACTTCATGAACGACCTTTAAGCGACCAAAATAGCCGTCAGAATTACCCTTAAGGTGCTTATGGCCATGTCCCATAAGCCCATCGAAGCCCGGGTGAATTCCAGCATGTTGAATAGTCCCGTTACTGAAAAGAAGTATTGGTCCTGCTATGCCTACTGCTGGTCTAGAAACTTGAGAAACCAATCTTTTCAACCAATCTTTTTCAATCACTTCAGTGTCATTATTTAAAAGAACTAATATCTCACCTGACGCCAATTCAGCTGCCTGGTTTATTTGAGCAGAGAAATTAAACTCACCAAAGAACTCTGTAACCAAAAAGTTTCCCTTTTCTTTTAATGAATAGATGAATTCAAGAGCATTTTTTTCAGAGGTTTCATGGTCAATAACAATAATTTCAATCTCTTCATAGTCAGTTAACTCACAAAGGGTTGAAATACATCGTCTCAATAATCTTCCCTGATTTTTTGTAGGTATTAAAATTGAGACTTTTGGCAGAGGTTCAGGAAGAGGGTGATCAACTTTGACAAATGGGGGAGAGCGATGAGAGGAATCATCATTTGTGTAAACACTGATAAGAATATGTGGTATGTGGAGTATTTGATTTTCGGTCAGACTATTGGTAGCAATAATGGCTAGTTCATGAGGGCTATTTGTAATTGGAAAATTCTTATTCCAAACATAATCACTGAAAGTTACCAACGAGGAGAAATAGTCTGTTCCTGCCAACAAATCAGGATTCCAGTCAGGTTTTAGAAATGGATCGATGAAATGACCATTCGAGGTGATGTGGTCATTATCTGTATACACAACAGCAGCTTCAGCGTTATTTATTATTGTTTCTGCAACGGCGAACAAAGCAGCCTCGTGTATAACGTCTCCTTGGTTAATTTGAAAAACCCACAAATTTTTCTCAGACTGATAATTTTTGAAAAGGGAAATTCTTTTATCATTAAATTCATCCAAAAAAGTTCTTACATTCTTTTCAGAGTGAGGGTCCGTTACAATCTCAACATTCCAATTTTGGAAAGGCTGATCCAACAAGCTTTTTATCGTGGCTCTCAAAAGCAGTATCTCAGGGTTTGCTCCATTAATAAGTATTCGGAAAGATGGTTTCCCCTGCATTCGGGTTGTTAATTCGTCGAGATGCTTTTTTTCCTCCTCTGTCAGTTCAACCCATTTATTTCGCCAACTTAAATAGTCGGTTTCTTTTTTGTGACGAAAACCTTTTAAAAAAAAATAGAAGCTACGTTTGAAGAGTTCAGTTAGTTCTCCATTTTGTAAAAGCCTTAAACCAGTATTAACACGACGTCTAAGATGCCTTGGGGTGGTGATTTTTCTTTTAGACAACACTTACTCGATAATTACTAAAATGTCGCCAGCTCCCACCGATTCACCCTCTGAAACGTTTATTTCCTTAATCTTCCCAGAGCGTTCTGCCAGCACATTGTTTTCCATCTTCATAGCTTCAAGTACACAAATAGGATCACCGGCTTCAATTTCAGAACCTTCTTCAACCAAAACACGTACTATCGTGCCCTGCATAGGGGCTACAACATCACCACTTCCTGACCCACGCATTTTTTGTCCAGAAGATGACCTTCGTGGGGCTTTTGATCTTGAAGAATCATGAACCCAAAAGGCGACTTCGAAACGGCGGTCATCAACTTCTACTGTTGTTTCAAGACGCCTAGAAATATCAGAGAATGATTCAACATCAATTTCTTTAACTCGGCTATTTTCATCCTCTAGAACAAGTACTTCTTCTACCCATTTTGTTGAATGGGAGGCGTTTTGAAAATCATGATGCTCTAAAATCGCGACAGCTGAGCTGATTGTTGTTGCGACACCCAAAATTTCTGTTTCGTCGAGAGCGCGCAAACCTCTTGCAATAGCAGAATCACGATCTTTTCCCCAAACAACAAGTTTGCCGATCAAATTGTCATAAAACTGACTTACTTCATTACCTGCTTCATAGCCACTGTCAAATCTCACACCAAAACCGTCAGAGACACGCATTGAATCGATCACACCAGGCGAAGGTAAAAACAAGCCATTAGCGGGATCTTCAGCATTTATTCGGAATTCAATCGCATGCCCTTCGATTACAACATCCTCTTGCTTAATTCCCAAAGGTTCACCAGAGGCGACGCGGATCTGCTGTTCAACCAAATCAATCCCCGTGACCATTTCAGTCACAGGGTGTTCAACCTGCAATCTGGTGTTCATCTCAAGGTAATAAAAATTTCCATCCTCATAAAGAAATTCGACAGTTCCAGCATTTGAATAATCGCACCCTCTAGCGACAGCTACAGCAGCTGAACCCATAGCAGCTCTAACTTCATCGCTTAGTCCAGGAGCGGGCGCTTCTTCTATTAGCTTCTGATGCCTTCTCTGCGCTGAACAATCCCTATCACCTAGGTAAATAGTATTTCCTGCCTTATCTGCAAGAACTTGAATCTCAACATGTCTAGGATTTACTAAGTAACGCTCAAGATACATTTCATCGCGACCAAACGAAGTCATCGATTCACGACGAGCGGATTCTAAAGAATCTTCAATTTCTTCAGCGTTATTTACAACTTTCATACCGCGACCGCCACCGCCATAAACAGCTTTAATAGCTACCGGCCAGCCAAACTCTGAAGCGAAATCAATTACCTGTTGTGGATTCGTAACAAGATCCGTGGACCCTGGAACTCCCGAAACACCTACCTTTTCTGCTGCTTCACGAGCAGAAATTTTGTCCCCCATAATTTCAATTGCTTCAGCAGACGGGCCTATAAAAGAAATACCCATTTCTTCTAAAGATTTTGCAAAATCAGCGTTCTCTGAAAGAAACCCGTAACCTGGGTGCACTCCATCAACTTCAGCCCTCCGGATGACCTCATAAATGGCTTCAGTATTCAGATAGGATTCGCTCGGAGTGACTCCCCCCAACCTGTAAGCCTCATCAGCAAGTGTGACATGTAATGCATCGTGATCCAGATCTGAGTAGACAGCAACGGTTTTTATACCCATTTCACGGCAGGTCCTAATTACACGCACTGCGATTTCCCCACGGTTCGCTACTAAAATCTTTGAAATCATCCTTTATGGTTACTCGAATGGAAAGCAATTCACATACTGAAGACAAAAATATTCCTGTAAAAAAAATTGAAGAAGCATTTAATGGCACAAGATTTAAGGAATTTATACATATTAAGGAGACCGGTTCAACCAACACGGATCTGGTTTTAAGGGTTTCTCAGGCGCCAGACAATCTTGTATTAGTAGCAGATCATCAAACAGCAGGGAAAGGTCGTCTGGGGCGGGTATGGGAGTCGCCCGACAAGCTTAATTTACTTTGTTCCTTTCTTTTAACTCCTGAATGGTCGAAAGATAAAAACCCTTTAGTTACTTCTTCTCTAGCTGTGGGAGTAGTGAAGTATCTTTCAACAATAGGTATTTCATCTTTGATTAAATGGCCCAATGACATTGTCATACCTGAAAGTAAGGATAAAAAGATTTCAGGAATTCTCGCAGAACAAGTCGACGGTGAAATTAAGCGAATTGTTATTGGGATAGGTGTGAATGTGTCATGGCCGTCTTCCAGCAATGAAGGGCCAGCAGAAGCAATTTCTTTGAAAATGCTCGGAGCTTCTATTGACAGGTGGACAGTTTTGATAGGAATTTTAGAAAGTTTCGAAAAGCAGTTAAAAATGTTGGAAGAATCAAGTGGTTTAGCAAATCTACGAAGTGAGCACATTGCACTCTCAGCAACAATTGGAAATACAGTAAGAGTAGAGACCGCAAATAATAAAATCGTTGGATTAGCAAAAGATATAACAGAGCAAGGTTTTCTTGTCGTAAATGACGGTCAACAGGATTTACAGATAAGCGTCGGAGATGTTGTGAATTTACGAAATAAAAATTTTGACTAAGGGTCTGTATTAGATGCAATCAAATTCGCAAAGTCAGTCTTTAAATTTTTCGTTACGCTTCCAGGAGCATCATGGAGAACTAGGTCATCAATAGCTGAAATAGCACTTATGTCACGAGTAGAAGATGTAAGAAAAGCTTCTGATGCTTGCAAGACTTCTTGAAAAGAAATTTCTCTTTCTATTACTGGAGTTAATTCAATTACAAGATCACGAGTAATTCCAGCTAAACATCCAGAATCTAAACTTGGAGTAATCAAAACTCCATCTATAACAAAAAAAATGTTTGTTCCAGTGCCTTCACAAATATTTCCCTTCGTATTCAAAAAAATCGCTTCAGAGCAACCTAAGTCATTAGCTGCCTTAAGAGCGATCACGTTTTCAGCATATGAAGTGCTTTTTATGCCTTTCAGCGCACTGTTTTCATTTCGGGTCCATTTAGAAAGATGAACTTTCTCGCTTTGGGGCCATTTCGTTCCTCCACTGCTTGCGATAAGAAGAGTTCCAGCTCCGTCACCGCGCGAAGAGCTAAGGGGACCAGGTCCGCTTGACCATGTGACTCTTAAACGTTCAGCCTTTAGATCAGTGTTTAAAACCTCTTCGATCGCCTTTAGAACGGTATTGGAGTCAGGTGAATCTAGATTTAGACCCTTCGACGATTCATCTAACCTTTTTAAGTGACGTGTGATAGCAATAGGGGAGCCATTTACTACTTTGATGGTCTCAAAGACAGCGTCTCCCACGATTATCCCATGATCTATTGCAGAGACGGCTTTTTCATCAGGCGCTAACAATTCCCCATTAACCCAACAAGTATTAATTTCTGAGACTGAAAATTGATGTTTCATATTAAAACCATCCGCTGCTCACAAACATTAGCGCAAGCACTGATAATGTCGGCTCTTGTGCTGGATGATTTAATAATAAAAGAGAAAAGGTCTTGGAAGGCAAGGTTTCTTATTTCTTTTGGTTTACTTTTGGGAGTTTTTCTTATTCTCGGGAGTTTCAGACTGAGTTCATTCGAAGATGCAGTTGAGAGCATTGTCAGAATAGAAGTACCTGCAGGTGTGTTGACGGACTTACCTGCACTCTCAAATGAATCCAAATCTGACAAAAGTATTTCTCAATCACAAAGCAATGAGGAACGTGATATAGATATAGAACCACATCCCGCAGGTCCAGCCAGAAATTTTCTTTTAGTAGGAACAGACAGTGCCGTAGGGTTAGATCCAGATGACCCCGCTGCGAATAGAGACAGATCTGCAGGAATAGGCTTAGCAGACACAATAATGGTAGTCCGCTTAGACCCTGCTCTATCTAAAGCTTCGGTGATGTCATTACCGAGAGATCTCTACGTTTCGATTTTTCGTGATGGAATTCAAATCCGTTCTGAAAAGTTGGCCTCTGCACTTCTTGTAGGAGGTATAGAAAAGGGTGCACCAACTCTTGTTGAAACAGTTACCAATAACTTCGATATACCTATACATAATTTTGCCATAATTGATTTTTTTGGATTTGAGAAACTCGTAGATGAATTATCAGGAGTCCCTTTGTGGTTTCCTTACCCGGTAAGAGATCAAGCATCAGGACTTTTAGTTCAAGAAGCGGGTTGCTCCGTACTCGACGGAAGAGATTCTTTAGCTTTTGTGCGTAGCCGCAAAATGGAGGCATTTGTTAATGGTAATTGGCATCGGGTGGGAGTCTGGAATGATTTAGAGCGCAATAAACGACAACAAGATTTTTTAATTAGGACTATTCACCGGGCTATTTCCAAAGGAGCCCGATCTGTTTTAGTTAGAGATGATTTAATTAGAGCTGGCGCAGAGGCAGTGGTTTTGGATGACCGACTTGCAATCGCGGACTTGTTGAAATTGGGTAAAGCATTTTCAGATTTCAAACCAAGTAGTTTGCAACGACACGTTTTACCAGTTGAGGATGCGATGGTAGGCACTTCAGAAGTGCTTCAATTGGCTGAAAACGCAAACTCTTTTTTTAGAGTTTTTCGAGGTGAATCTGCGACTCCTGATAGTTTTTCAATCACCGCTGTTGACGCTCGTAGTTCAAGTGAGGACCTCGAAGAGACTCTTGACGAGTTGAGACGAAAAGGCTTTAC
>CAZYIL010000039.1:0-11726 GCA_964646945.1 uncultured Marinoscillum sp.
CGCATACAAAAGTGGGATTTAAACTCTACTACAATCATGATTCTAGAAGGTCAAACTACAGGTACTTCTACGATCACTGCCGTGCAAGATGCTCTAGATGAAGCGGATGAGACGGTAATCCTAGATATCACAGACGTAACCAATGGAATAGAAAACGGAACGCAACAAATGACCATCACTATTTCTGACGATGATGCGCAACCAACTGTAAATCTTTCTCTTAGTGTCGATTCTATAAGCGAAGATTCTGGAACATCTGCTATTAAGGCAACGTTGAGTGATTCATCAGGAAAAGAGGTTAAAATTTTTCTTAGTTTATCAGGAACTGCCACGAAAACATTAGATTATAATATAAGCTCCGATACGATTAAAATATTCCCTGGTGCAATTGCAGATTCAGTCGTTATTACTGCTATACAAGATAACATTAACGAGCAGTCACATGAAACTATATCATTTAGTATTTTTTCTGCTGAAAATGTAACTACAATAATTGGAAATCTAGGTCTAACAATTTCTATCATAGACGATGACACATGTAATGACAAGAAGGATTTTAATGGTACAATTAATCACTTTGGTGGTCTTATTGTAAACAAAACAGATTCTATGAATCCTGATCAATCGGATTATAAAATAATAGCTTTTCCTTTTAGTGATTACTCTACTTCTAATTTTACAAAAGGGATGTTATCTCATCAGTATGAAATGAACGTTTGGAGTGGAGCTAATTACAATTCTGGAGTTGGTGTAGCTCAAAGAGGAAAAGGATATATGTTTCTTTCTACTATAAAACCTAACTCCATTGACGCAGTATATAATGAGTGTATTTCTAGTTGGAAAATCACTCCAATTTCACAGTGGACAATGATTGGGAATCCTTATTTAGAAACTATCAATTGGTCAAAAATAGAAGGCATCAACTCAAACCCAGGAGGAGGATTTTTAACATATAATAAAGGTTGGGTTTTACAAAATAGCTTAACAGCATTAAGGGGTGCTTTTATAGACACACAATTTTTACAATCCAATAGTTTTACAATAAAAAATCCTAATGCAGGAGGTAGTCCACACAAAGAAGAAGTTGATAATAATCTATTAGAAGACGAATGGATCTTAGATTTAGAATTAATAGGAGGTAAAATACATCATAAGATTAATCAAATAGGGCAAAAAAGAGATGCTCTAAATGAAAAAGATCATTATGACATGAGCGTACCTCCTTCATTAGACAAACCTTTTGATATGATATTTTCTCAAAATACTTCAAGAGATATCAGAAGTAGTATAAATAAGAATGAAGAATGGGATTTTCAGGTACTCAACGATTACACTTCTAAAACAACTATCAAATGGGATAAAGAGATGGGTTTTGATCAAGACATTCAGCTTGTGGATTTAAAGAAAAAAGAAATTATAGATATGAAACTAGTAAACACGTATACATTCGTTGGTAAATCCAACAGAAAATTTAAAATACTTAAGGGATCCAAAGAATATATTTCTGAAAAAAGCTCTGGCTTAATTGATGGATTTAAAATATATCCAAATCCAACAAATCAATATTTGTATCTAGAAACCTTTACTAAAATTCAGCTTGATGATATAGTAATATTTTCTATGAATGGTAAAAAAGTCTTTATAAAATCAAAAAAGATGATTAAAGAAGATGAAATTTCTCAAATTATTAAAATAGATATTGACGCTATAGAAGAAGGTGTTTTTGTTATTAAAGTTGGTAACAAAGAAAAATTGTTAATAATTAATTAATTTTATGTTAGTGAAAAAATTGCTATTCATAGTTGTATCTTTTTATTTGATTTTAGAATCAAATCTTTTGTATGCACAAAAAAAATCTTCTTCTACAGTTACTGTTAGGATGGACCTTAGAAAATTTAAGACTAATTCATCTGATGTTGAAATAAAACAGACCTTTACTCCTGAAGGTGAAATCATAAGAACAACTAGTTATGTAGACTTAAGTTTGGAAATTCTTCCTGAATCGTATGCTTTTGAAAATGAGCCTATAGTATATAATGATAAAGGGTTACAAACAAAGGTTATCAATGGTGGTGAGGAGATTTTGATGAAATTTAAAATTTCAAATAATGGTACAGGTTTTGCAGAAAATATAAGATATAACTTAACATTTAAAAGTGTGAATTCTAATCAACCAGTTTCAAATAGATTTAGTCTAGATGTTTTAGATGGACCTAGCACATTAGGACCTGGAAAGGATGCTGTTTTTTCAACCTTAATAAAAGCTGATAAAAATTTAAGACCATCTCGTACTAGGTTTACTCTTTCTGTTGATGATGCTACTAAAGCAGGAGATAACAAAACAAGTAGGCCTATTGAAACGGATTTTATCAAACGTCCAAACATTGAAATTAAAACGAGTATTTTAGGAACAGCAAAAGATCTTAAATTTTCTGAAAATCTTGACTCAAAAGTTGAAGCGAAAGACTTTGTCAAGCTTAGGGTAACAATTGAAAACAATGGAGATGGTCCAGCAAAAGGTTTGTCGATTAACTTTTTAGAGGATGAACATTATAGAAGGTTTAGACCTGCGGGTTATTTCAATTCTTCAGTTTTAGAAATCGATAAATTAGATGCAAGAACATCAACAGAAGAAACTCTTATATATCGAATTAACCAAACTGACGATTTTTCTGTGTTAGCTAATTCTTCTGGAATCGAGTATAGGGTTTTAATAGAAGAGGAATTGACAGGTGAAAACTACTTGTCAGATTATTTTGCAGTATTTTCTCCTGAGTTAGAAACCCAGAATGTTTTAGAAGCATCGTATACTGAGGTAGTTGAAGAATCATTCGATGAAAAGTTTATATCCTATGACGATCACATATATCAGACAGAATTACAAGCTAATAACTTTGGACTTATCATCTCAAATTCAACGTATTCTAGAATGAGTAAAATTCCTAGTGCTAGATCAGATGCATTGCTCATGGAAAAATATTTTAACAAGGCGTTTGGCGTACCCTACGAGAATATAGTTAATAGACAAGATCTTAGTGGAGGAGCTTTTAGAGATGTTATTGACTTAGATATGAAAAATAAATTAATAGGAAAAAATAATGTGAAA
Source organism: uncultured Marinoscillum sp. (assembly GCA_964646945.1). GTDB lineage: Bacteria > Bacteroidota > Bacteroidia > Cytophagales > MED-G16. The sequence continues at coordinate 3,107 of CAZYIL010000039.1, forward strand.
TTATTTGTTTATTATGCAGGCCATGGAATGCTGGATGATAAAAATAATGGTCTTTTTCTTCCTACCGATGTAAATCCAGTAAGCCCTAACTTGGCTTATAATTCTGTGAACCAGTCTGATTTTTATGAAAAGTTATATAATCTTGATAATGTTGATAAAATTTATGTGTTTGTCGACGCCTGTTTTAGTGGGGAGCCAAAAAGCAGAGACAAAACTTATTTAAACGAAGATGTAGAAAGAAAATTTTTAAGTCAAAGAGGATCTGAAAGAGGTTCAAATTATTCTTTAAAAGATGAATTTAAGGAAAAAATAAATTTATTTAGCGCTGCAAGTAAAAACCAAACATCACTCTCTTATGAATATTTTCAAAAAAATTCTGATTTTAATATTGATAATGGATTGTTTACTACTTTCTTGGCAGCAGCATTACTTAAAAATGAAAAAGGCATTGTTAATTCAGACTCAAATAGAGATGGTAGTATAAGCATTGGTGAGTTATATAATTATATTGACAATAAAGTAAATACGTTCTCTAATGGAACACAATCACCTACCTGGTCTGGAAAAGATAGAGAAGAAAATATTATAAATTAAAATTTAGTATATTTAAACAAATAAATTTTTTTAGTATGAATAAGTATTTGTTAATAATTAGTTTGGTATTTTTCGTTTCATTTGATTCGTTTTCTCAAGTTAAGACGAAGGGTAAAGTAAAAGTTAATATTAAAAAAGAGGCTAAAGATCTTGAAAAACAAGGTTGGGAGTCTACTACGACATATCCTTTGGCTGCTCAGTATGAAAGAGTTATTCTTGATACTGATGAGCAGGATGATGAAGGAGAAATTGTTAATATAGTAGGAGAGGGTGAGTTTACTAGTAATTCGAGAAGTATAGCTATGCAGTCTGCAGCAACCTTGGCCAAGAATAATATTGGTGGACAAATGGAAACATCTATCAAATCAGTTACTAAGATTGATCAGGTTAATGATAGGATAGCTCAGTCTTTAGAAGAGGCAGTGATTGTGACAACGGCTCTTGTTTCTCAGAAAATTACTGGAAGACCAATAATGTCTATTTGTAGGGAAGATAAAAATGGAAATTATACTTGTAGGGTTACATATTCTTTTAATTTTGAGAAAGCCGCAAAATTGCATCTTCAGCTTATGCGTGACGAGCTAAATAAAGAGAAAGCACAAGATGTTAGAGATGAATACGAGAACTTCTTTAAAGAAGGGCTTTATGATAATGTAAAATCAGATCTCTCTAAACAATAATATCAATGATTTTTAATGGAAAAGGTGTGCGTATATTTTGCGTCTTTTCTATTTTTTTTAGTATTCAATTATTTTCTCAGCAGAGGACTTCCTTTACTTTGGATTATGAAGTTAATGAGAATAATCCCTTAATCTTCGAGAAAAGTCAGGCGGAATTATTTGCGAAAAATGAATATAGGTCGCAAGCTCTAGGTGATATGGTTTCTTCTATAAATCAGATTACTCAGTCAGCTGTTTCCGGGAATTCTTCTACAATTGTAACTAAGTCAAGAGGTAGAGGAAAATTTATAAAGAGTAAAAAATCTAAATTTGATTATATCCCTCAGGGAGATAGGTTATTTATAAGGGTAACGGTTTATGGCAGAATACTTCCAATGAAAGAATTGGCTGATATTGACGTTAAAATTTTAAGAGATAATTCTTTGAGTCAGGAACATTTATTTAGTAATTTTTATACTATAAAAGAAGGAGATAAAATTGTTCCTTATGTACGATCTACAAAAAAAATATTTGTCTCAATCTTTTACTCAAACAACAAAAAAGTAGATCTTCATGTTCCTTATGAAGCATCCTCATCAAATTATAATATAGAAGTGAGAGCAGACAGAGATTATTATTTTAATTTTTTACCAAATGAAACTATAAAAACAAAACTACCTAAAGATGGATCTGTGATTGCTTATGATAACATGTATTTTGTTTTTTCTTTGGAACCATTTTCTTATTCTCTGGGTAATAGTGAATGGCCTATGTTTTCTAAAGAGGAGTTTGGTAAAATGCTAGAAAAATGGTACTCTTCCGATAGTTTTCAAATATTTGAGTACGACATAATAATAGAGAATTAGTTCTAGAAAATGGGTTTTAGACAAAGAAGAGTTTTTCTTATTAAAAATTTACAATGATAAATTCAGTTCTTCTATTAAGTTTATGTTGTGACTCATTACACGAAGAACATCCTGAAGTGCACTTTACCTTCGGTTTAGTTTCCCCATATCCAGTACCATAAATTCTATCTTTATTATTTATTCTTTCTTGAATGTATTGAGCAGAAGATTTAGCCCTTCTATCAGAGTAATAAAGATTTTGATTATCATCACCCTTACAATCGCTGTGAACTCTTACTTCAATTTCCATGTTAGGATAATCGTTCATTACTGAAATAATTTTTTCTAATTCAATCGCGGCATCAGGTTGTATATCAAATTTGTCAACATCAAAATAAATTGGGTTTATTTCAATGATCTTGGTAAGATCTAACCCTGTTTTAAAAAAATACTCATATTTATTAATAACTGGATCATTTGGATCTATAATTCCAATATTGACTTTTATTGGATCACCTTGATTAGATCTGTTGGAAATTCTATAAGAAAATGAATCTAATTTTGCTTTATTATCATTACTAACATAAGTAAACGTGCCATCATTATTAAAATCTATAATACCAAATCTTGGATACGTATCTATAGTAGTATTTAAAGAAAGTATCTTTAACTTTTGAAAAATATTTGAAGAGGAATTAGAACTAATATCGTTTTCTAATACACCATTTCCACCTGCTTTTAATGTATCGCCTTTAAGTATTGTATAATAATCATCAACACCATTAACATATAAACTCTTATTTCTATTATTTATGTTAAAACCGTATATATCATCGCTTCCCTTTCCACCATCTCTATTTGATGACAACAAACCATATGTTAGTCCTTTGTCTAAAAAAAATGAAAAATCATCTTTTGAAGAGTTAAATGGAGCACCAATATTTACAATATTCTGAAATGATGTACCCAAATGAGTAGCCATTAATATATCAAATCCACCTAAGCCAGGATGTGCATCTGAGGAAAAAAATAAGGTATTATCATAAATAAATGGAAATACTTCATTTCCTTCAGTATTTATTCCAGGGCCAAGATTAACTATCTTTGAGAAACTTCCTGATGAATTAATATCTACGTAATATAAATCCATACCACCGAATCCACCAAGGATATTACTGGATAAAAACAACCTTGAACCGTCGTTAGTAGTTGAAGGATGCATTGTAGAATATCCACCACCGCCAAAAAGAAATCGCTTTACACTTGAAACTATGCCATTATTAAAATTTGCATAATACAAATTTAGCTGATGATCATTATTGTTTGATATATCATTTTTTGTGAAAATTATTTGTCTACCATTCTCTGAAATAACTGCAGGTCCTTCATGATATGCTGAGTGTATAGATCCTTTAAGAATCTTAGTATCAGTAATACTAAAACTAGGCACATTAATCCCAGACATAAATATGTTGTATGTAGGCTTTTCAGGCTTTATGGTCTTTGAATCCAATGGATTGCTTGATTTTTCACTTGAAGAGGTGAAAAAAAGCACTTCACCAAAATGATTAATAAGTTCATTATCAATAAAACCATAATTAAGAAATCTAGTATAACCACCAAAATCTGAAAATATTGTATTTGTTTGTAGATTAATCAAATTAAGATCTTCTTCAAGAGATAATAATTTGTTGTAGTATGAAATATCAGGTTTAATTAAACTAGTTCTTATTTCTCTAGGTTTAAGTAAAGCATATTTTTTTCTGTTTTCAATTGCCTGAGAATACATACGATGAATGTCTTGAAGTTGGGAGAGATTCCAATAATCCACTGGTTCAACTTCATTGCCATCTACAATATTTTGAAATATTTTAAGAGCTGTTTTTAAGCTGCCAACTTCCCAGTATGCTATACCAATTTTCCTTAGTATTTGAACAGAAGGGTTATCTATTAATAAATATTTTTGCAAGGCCTTAGCATACAACATGTTCTTAAAAAAAGTATTTCCCGATTCTAAGTTTTTTATATCTCTGCTATTTTTTAATTCTTTATTGGTAACAGGAATGTTAGTATTATTATTTTTGATAATTACTTCAAAAGTAAAGAATGTATTTAGCCCTAGATACTCATTCAGGTGATCAAAAACATTAATTAAAATTCTATTTTTTCCTGATTTCAGGTTATTAGTAAAAATAGGGTCCAGGTTAATTAATTTTTTATTATCAACTGAGTTTAATGAAGTATATTCAGGGTGTTGACTTACAAATACTCCTACATTAAAACTTTGATCATCTAGATCATACATTTCTGAACTTATAGATGAAACTCTTGGAGAAATGATTATATTTTTACCATCTTTAGAAGATTTGGAAGGTGTTTTTTCTGTTGAATGAATAAAAAATTCTAAAATTACATTTTCTTCATCAAGAAAATGATTTAGGTTATCTATAGTCTGTCCATTTCCAAGGGTTGCAATTAAAAAAAAATTCAGGAATAATATCAAATACTTATTCATAATAAGATAATATGTAATACAAATATATTAAATCCTATGTGCATTTATTTTTTAACAATAGAAAAAGCTTTTTGTGATTTTATTATTGTTTCTTAAATTTAATATAATAATCTTCGATATTTTATGTAAAAATTGATAATAGGAACTAATTACTTTTATGATTAGATTAGTGAAATGAAAAAATTATTTTTAACAATAATTTCACTCTTATTTCCAATCTTAATTTTTTCTCAAGCTAATCAATTATCAGATAGACCTTCTTTTAATGCTACATTATTAAGTTCTGACCCACTCATAGATGGAGATATTCTATCAGATGAACTTTGGAAATCAGTTCCTGTTATTAACAATATGATTCAAACTAAACCATCATTTGGTATGGAATCTTCTGAAAAAACAGAAATTCGAATTGCATTTACCAACACAACATTTTATTTAGGAGTAGTTTGTTATGATTCTAGCCCAAGTACCCTTGTAGTATCAGATTCTAGACGTGATTCTGATTTAAATGATGACGATAGTTTTCTGTTCATAATTGATACATACAATGATCAGCAAAATGGATTTTTATTTGGTACTAACTCAGCAGGTATGGAATATGATGCACAGATAGATAACGAGGGAGTAGGGAATAGAACAGCACAAAGACAACAGGGGGGTGTGATAGGTGGCACAAACCTGAATTGGGACGCTTCTTGGATTGTTAAAACAAAAGTTGCTGATTATGGTTGGAGTGCAGAATTTGCAATTCCACTTAATTCTATTAGATTCAGCCCAGGTAATAATAAGACATGGGGAATAAATTTTCAAAGAAATATTAGTAAAACCAATGAGGTATCATTTTGGGCTCCACTACCTGTAGGTTTTGGATTTGGTATTAAAAGAGTTTCTTTAGCTGGTAAGATGCATGATTTAAACTTAAAAAATCCTGGAAACTTAAAACTTCTGCCTTATGCTTTAACTCAAGCAACTAGAAATAAGGCACTTAATGATAATTCTTCAGATTTTGAATTTGGTGCTGATGTTAAATATAGCATTACCCCAGCCTTGACTCTTGACTTAACCTATAATACTGATTTTGCTCAAGTAGAAGTTGATGAACAGCAAGTCAATCTTGATCGTTTCAATTTATTTTATCCTGAGAAAAGAGCTTTTTTTTTAGAAAATGCGGGACAATTTTCAATAGGTAGTCCTGGAGAAATCGATTTATTTTTTACTAGAAGAATTGGGATATCAGATGAGGGTTCTCCGGTTCCTATAATTGGAGGGGGTAGATTGTCTGGAAAGATAGGTCAAACAAATGTAGGTTTTCTGTCTATGTTCACTGATAAAATTGATAAATTAAATATCAACCGTAATAATTATAATGCAGTCAGAATAAATCATAATATTAGCAACTCTAGGTCTTCTATTGGGGGAGCATATATCGGCAGGTCATCTTTAGGGAACACTTCTGATGATTATAATAGGATTTTTGCAGTTGATGGAATCTGGGGTATTGGTAAAAAAGCCAAAATATCTGGTTTTGTCGCAAAGAGCAATACACCTGGAATCAAATCAGATGATCATGCCTTTAAATTTTCTGCCAATTATGATTGGAATAGATGGAACTTACTTGCTCAATATTCTGAAGTAGGAGAAGGATTTAATCCAGAAGTTGGTTATTTAGAAAGAAGTTCTTTTAAAAAACCTGAATTTTTAATTTTTAGAATTATCAGAATGAGTGAAAAGAGTAAATTATTAGAATATAGGCCTCATATTTCAGGTAGATACTATTTTGATTTTGAAGGTAATGTTGTTACAACATATACTCACATCGATACTCATTGGGCATGGAGAAGCGGATTAGAGATACATACAGGTTATAACGTTAGAAAAGAGTGGGTAAGTGAAGAATTTAAAATTGTAGATTTGAATATTCCTGTGGGTGAATACAACAATAGCGAATTTCAATTAGTTGTTCAGACTAATTCAAGTGAAAAAGTTTCATTTAGCAGTAGAAGTACAATAGGAAGTTATTTTGGAGGTAGTAAATTTTATAATAACTTATCTTTAAATGTAAGAGCTGGTGACAACTTCAGTTCATCTTTGTTTTTAAATGGTAACAATATTAATCTTGATAGTGGAGATTTAAATGCAATAATAAGTGGAATAAGATTATCTTACTCATTTACCCCTAGAATGTTTATTCAGAGTCTTATTCAATATAATAATGTAACTAATTTATTATCTGTCAATGCAAGGTATGGTTTATTGAAGGATGCAAATACCGGTTTGTTTGTGGTTTTAAATATTTTAAATGATGATGACCTATTAGATTATACTAATAATCAAAGACTTACAATTAAGTATACTCATACATTTGAGTTGATAAAATAATTAATCAATCAATAAATAAATTAGAATTTTTCTTAGCGTAATTAGCCAAAATTTGTAGAGCTTTATAATGATCATTCAGTCCAATGTTGGGGTGTACATAATTAAAGTTTTTATGTCTCCAAAATGTCATAGAAGCGCCAGCGTATACTGTAAAAGCTTGAAGGGATTTTTTTTCATCAGGTGTTAATTTAATCACTTTCGAATAGCCATGGAGGAGAGATTTGATTTTTTCCTGATTCAGAACATTTCTTTCAGAACAGGAGCCAATTATAGCCATTCCTATATCAAAAACACGGTAATAATATGTTGCTTCCTCAAAATCAATGATTGTTACATTTTGCTTGTCTTCGTTTACAATTACGTTATCACAAAAAAGATCACTATGGATTAATGCTTTAGGTAGATTCATATCTAAATAGGGTTGGAAATATTTTTTAATTTCTCGTAGCCAATCTTCAAAAGATGATTTTGCAGCATATTGATTGACTAATCCAAAATGTTCCTGTCCATAATCAACGATTTTGGGTAAATAGCTAGGAGGAGGTATCTGGTGTAGTTTTCCTAAAGCTTTTCCAACTAATTCTATTAAATAATTTGGAAGGTTATTTTTAATTTTCCCTTCAATAAAATGTTTTATTAGTATGGGTTTTTTATTCCATGTAGTAAGAGTTTTTCCATCAGTGGTAGGCAGTGTTTCTGTAGTTTTGAAATTATGTATTTTAAGATGAGAAAGCACTTGAGTAAGATTATGAGCATGTGAAAGTGATTTGTGCTCAAATAGACAAAGCACATATCGATTATTTTTGGTAGTTACCAAATAGTTTGTATTCTCAGACCCACCACTTAGCTTTTTCACATCAGTAAAATTTTTAATACCATAGGGTTTTAAAATTTGCTTGATGTTTTCATTGCTTAAATTGCTATATTCTGGCATTGATTTAGTTACTTTTTTTAGAATGATTAAGATCCCAATTTTTTTCCATCGTATATTTTAAAGCCTCATAAAGGTTTTTATAGTCAAATGTATAGCCTTTTTGACTTTGTAGTTTTGCCTTCTCTATTGATGAATGAATGGCAGCTTTAGGTAATGATTTATTTTTGCTGATTTTTTCTATAATTTCTGGGAATTTTGCTGGATGTGCAGTAGCTAAACAAATTAATGGACAATCACTCAGCTTTTCTTTTAACTTACTTGCTGCACTTATTGCTACAGCTCCATGTGGATCTAATAAATATTTTTCTTTTTCATACAAGCTTTTAATAACATTAATTGTTTCATTATCACTCACGCTGATAGATAAAAATCCTTTACTATACGATTTTATAGTTTCTAAATCAAATTCTACTTTTCCTGTTTTTGTAAATTGATTCATCCATCCTTTAATTTTTTTTACATCTCCATTTACACAGAAATACAGATAGCGCCAAAAGTTGATAGGCACTAATATGTCAATAGCAGAAGAAATCGTTTCATGAAGAGGTTTTTTACACAAAACTCCTTTAGTAAAGATGCGGTTGAGACATTCATTTTTATTATTAGCTATTATTAATTTTTTAACAGGTAACCCCATCCTTTTTGCTAAACCACCTGCACAAAGGTTACCAAACCCACCAGAAGGAACAACCAT
>CAZYIL010000040.1:0-9220 GCA_964646945.1 uncultured Marinoscillum sp.
TCCTGTAACATAAAGTTTTTTTATATTTCCTAACTTTTTTTGTTCAGCATAACTAAGTATTGTATCTAGTGATTCTTGCTTTGCATTTTCTATAAAACCACATGTGTTAATAATAATAATATTTGAAGAATTATTCTCTGATTCGTGAACAACATTAACGTTATTTCCTTTTAATTGTGTTAATAGAACTTCAGAATCAACTATATTTTTAGCGCATCCTAACGTAATAATATTAATTCTGTCTTCTTTTGTTTTCATTTATGTAAATCAAAAATGTAAAAATAATAAATATATAATCGCTAAAATTTTAATCTATGGCAAATCTAATTTTTATATATTTTTAAAATATTTTTTGTTTTTAATTGTTTGTTGCTAGATTATAAGCAGTTTCGTTTAACCCAAATTAAATTTAAAATTCATGTTTTATAAAAATAAATGTTTTTATCGTTTTGATTTCTTTACATTCTTCAAACTTTTTTTTATTAGTATAATAATTATACCTAATGCTTTCTCTCAAGTAAAACTTTCAAAAAATAAGCAAGTAATTGTTAATTCAATAGAAGAAAAAAAAGATAAATTGATAGAGATTAGTGACAAGATATGGGAAGCTGCTGAAACTTCTTTGCAAGAATTTAAATCTTCTCAATATCTTTCAGATTATGCAGAAAAGAATGGTTTTAATGTAGAAAAAGGTGTGGCTGGAATACCTACTGCTTTTACTGCCACTTATGGCTCAGGAAGACCTGTTATAGGAATTATAGGAGAGTTTGATGCGAATGCAGGAATTTCTCAAAAAAAACAACCTACTAAAGAACCTTTGTTAGATGGAGCTGCGGGACATGGCTGTGGTCATAATTTATTTGGAACGGCAAGTCTTGGTGCTGCAATAGCTATAAAAGAATTAATTGATAAAGGAGAAATTTCAGGTACTATAGTTTATTATGGAACACCTGCTGAGGAAACAATCTTTGCTAAGGTTTGGATGGTTAGAGAGGGTCTTTTTGACAAATTAGATATTTGTATGGACTGGCATCCTGGTGATGAAATAGAAGCAAGCACTCAGAGCAGTAAGGCTCTTGTAGATTTTAGAGTTAAATTTTATGGAAATGCTTCTCATGCTTCAGCAGATCCATGGAATGGTAATAGTGCTGTTGATGCAATGGAACTTTATACTACTGGGCTCAATTATTATAGAGAACATATTAAACCTACTGCAAGGATACATTACGATATTGAAAAGGCTGGGGACGTTGTAAACGTTGTCCCTGAGTATGCACAGATTTGGACAAGATTAAGAGAAAATAATAGAAATCAAGTAGACATTCTCTATAATAGAGCAAAAATAATTGCAGAAGCAGCATCGATGATGGCTAATGTTAAATATGAAATAAGTTTGATTTCAGGTATTTATGAAATTTTACCAAATAGAACAGGAGCTGTTATACTTCAAAAAAATTTGGAATTATTGGGAAACATTTCTTACTCAGACTATGAAATTAAATATGCAAATACAATATTAAAAGAAAGCGGAAAATCCCTTTTGGGATTAGATGGAAAGGTAAAACCTTTAAAGCAGACTATGCCTGCTCAAGGTGGGTCAACTGATGTAGGTGATGTAAGTCAAGTAGTACCTGTTATAAGTTTAGGTGTTACTACAGCAGCTCAAGGTGGCCCGTGGCATTCTTGGGCAGTTGTTGCTTGCACAGGGATGTCAATAGGACACAAATGTTTAATTTATGCCTCAAAAGTACTTGCGATGACAATGCTTGATCTTTATGGTAATCCTAATATGATTGAAGATGTTAAAAAAGAATTTTTAATTAAGAAAGGAGATAGGGTATATAATCCAAGAATACCAGCAGGACCGCCTAAACTTATAGATTAATCATTATTTACATCATACTTTTTAGGAGCAAATAAAAGAATCCAAAAGCTTTAGCTCCTTTTTTGGTATGTACTTTATGGTGAAAGAAGTGTGCATTCATAATCCTTTTCATAAACTAAAGTGTAGATATTTTATCTTTAATATTTTCCATTAACCACATTGGTGTAGAGGTTGCTCCACATATTCCAATTGTTTCATTTTCATTAAACCATTCTGATTTTATTTCTTCAGGACTAGACACAAAATGAGAATTTTTATTATTTGCTTTACAAACATTATATAAAACATTTCCATTTGATGATTTAGCTCCAGAAACAAAAATAACTTTGTCAAATTCTCTTGAAAAGTCTTTTAATTGAGTGTCTCTATTACTTACTTGACGACATAAAGTGTCATGAGCATTCACAGATATTCCCTTTTTTCTTAACTTTTTGATTATTTCATAATACTTATCTTTACTTTTCGTGGTTTGGGTGTATAAAGTTATTTCTTTTGGCATTTTTTGTATGTCTAGTTCAGAAATATCTTGAAAGATTATGGCATTTTCCTTTGTTTGACCCATAAGTCCCTTTATTTCTGGATGCCCATGTTTTCCATAGATATAAATAACTTCTTTTTTATCGTAAGAATTTTTTATTCTATTTTGAAGTTTTAGAACGACAGGGCATGAAGCATCAATAAGAGTAAGATTATTTTTTGCTGCTGTTTTATAAGTTGAGGGGGGCTCGCCATGTGCTCGAATAAGAACTTTGGAATTTTTTATATTATTTAAATCATCATTGTTAATAATTTTTAATCCCTTTGTTTCTAATCTGTTAACTTCCATATCATTATGAACTATGTCTCCAAGACAAAATAATTCTTTCTCAGTTTTAAGAATATCTTCAGCCATTTCTATAGCAAATTCCACTCCAAAACAAAAACCAGAATGATTATCTATTTTAACGGTTAAATTTTTCATAATAGAATGCAAATCTAATGAGAGTATGAATTTAATTTAAATTTGTCAAGACATTTTTCGTTTAAAGTTTGAATCCCTAATGTAAAAGAAGTACTATAGTTTTTTGTAGTGATTTTACTACAGTCACTTGAATTGTTATTAAATAAATTTATTGGGTTATTCAGTGTTGAAAATTTTTCTAATTTTTCATACCTTCTATCTACATTTTGATGAAATTTTTTCATCAAAAAGCTCTTTGGATTTAACAATGTCAAAAAACTCATTCAAATAATCATCAATTCTTTTCATTTCTTTTTCAGACACTTTTCCTTGATACTTATTAATTACAAGTTTGATATCATCTATTTTTGAAACATAAAGTTGTCTCATTTTTTCAAAAATTATAGGATCTTTTCTACACATTCCCCTGTAAACTCTATCTCTTACACTTCTAATATTGAGCATTGGATTTGGTTTTGCATAATAGGCGTTTACTATTCCGCTATGATCAAAATCATAAGGGATGGAAAACGCTGCAGAATTTAGGTACAACATTTCAACGTTATGTTGATATACCATAGACCAATCTGTATTGCCAATCATATATTCAAATATCGCGAAATTAACTGCTGATGAGTCAGATATAGAAAGAGGACTAACCCTTCTATTACTCGGATATTTTTTTGCATTATGTCTATCTGCAAGTTTATTATCGTCTTCAATTAAAAATCCAAATATTTTATGATCAATTACTTTTTTCCCCTTTGTTTCATGTATAGTTAAATCTACAGGTTGTGTTTTAAGATGAATTTTTGATAGAGCTTCAAACATTTCATAACACATTAATTCTTTGTAAACTAAGTCATTATTTCCACTTTCATTTTGACAAGGAACAACAAGCTTAAGAGTTCTTGCTCCTTTGAAAATAGTATTTTCAGCATCTTTTTTCTTTATTTTGATTTTCATTGGCTTGTAATAACAAATTTTTCTTCTGAAATTTCCTCTAGCTCTAATTTTTGAAGGGACGGATTGCATTTCTCCGTTATCGAGAGAATAATTTATTACTGTCTTAATAAAGCTTGTATCATTAGTGTTTTTTTGTAAATCTTTAAAATCCATGTTAAAATCTAATTTTAATTTCATGGAGTTATCAAACAATCTTACTTCTTGAGCATTCAGGGTGATGGAAAAAAATATAAAAAGTGATAAAAAGTAAAAAAGATTTATTAATTTCTGCTTTGTATTTGCCATAGTTTTTTTAGATTTAAATAAAGTTAAATTAAGACAAAATTAATCAAATGTCAATTCATTCAAAATATACTAGTGCCCTTAATTATAGAACACTAATATCATTAGTTATATCCATTTTTGCAACTTGGCTTTCATATAAATATGATTTAAAGTTTAATTTGGATTTGACCTTAATTTCAGTGGCAGTAGTTTTTCCATTAGTGTTCACTTTGGGAAGTGCATTCCAAAGAAGAGACAAAGCTCTAGAACATTTATCCCGAGCAAAAGCTGCTTTAGCTACAATTTATTACTCTTTTACTCAAGCTAGAGAGATGCCTGAAAAGACAAAGGAAAAAATTTATGACAGCATAAAAAATGTTAAATTATCTCTAATCGAATTTTTAAGTTCAAACTCTAATGACAGAAGTAAATTAAATCAATCCATCTCTCACATTAAGACTATGGTTGAAGAGCATAAAGATTCATTGGGAAGAGGATTATCACTAAGAGTTTATAGATATATGAGAGATGTTCTTATGGGTATCGAGAATACCATTGCAATTAAATTTCATAGAACACCCCAAAGTATAAGGGCTTATTGTGAACTTTTTATTTATGTTTTCCCATTTTATTATGCTCCTACACTAATGTTTAATATAGAGACTGGTGATGATGAAATTTTGAATTCTTCTGGAGAAATTTTTTCAACCATTACATCAGGAACTCATCATCCATTTGTTGTATATGGATTAAATATGATTATTTCATTTATATTAATTTCTCTATATAATGTTCAAGAACAAATTGAAGATCCTTTTGATAATGAGGGGCTAGATGATGTAATGCTAGACATGTATAAGCTTGATTATGAAGACACACCTAAGGCTGAAGAAAAATCAGCGGAAGAGACCAAGGTATAAATCTTCTGGGAATCAAGTTCTTATTTTTTTCGAAAATCCTTTACAATTTCTTTTGCTACCACTTGACCTGAAATAATGGATGGAGGAACTCCTGGCCCTGGGACTGTTAATTGTCCACAATAATATAGATTGGACAATTTTTTGTTAGTTATTGAAGGTTTAAATATTGTGGTTTGAAATAATGTGTTTGCTAGTCCGTATGCATTCCCTTTAAATGAGTTATAATCTTTTTTGAAATTTTTAATTGAATAACTTTTTTTAAATATTACATGTTTCCTAATCTTTTGATTAGTGAGCAACTCTAATCTATTCATTATTAAATTATAATATTTTTCTCTTATTGAATCAGAATCTTTTAAATCAGGAGCAATTGGGACTAATAACACTATATTTTCACATTTTTTTGGACAAACGGAATCATCAGTTTTTGAAGCAAAAGATGCATAAAATAATGGTTCTTCTGGCCATTGAGGATTTTCATATATTTCTTTTGCATGTTGATTGAAATCTTTATCAAAAAACAAACAATGATGTTCTATGTTTTTTACTTTTTTATTAGTTCCAATAAAGAATAATAAAGAAGATGGAGCCATGACTCTATTCCTCCAATAATTAGAGGAATAATTTCTATATTCTTTTGGAAGTAAATTCTGTTCAGTATGATAGTAATCAGCTCCGGATAATACAACATCAACATCAAAAAGTTTTTTCTCTGTTTCTACTTTAGTTATAGTTCTATTACTAAACTGGAATCCAATAACTTCATTATTTGAATAAAAAACTACTCCCTTTTTTTTTGCAAGAGTAATCATTCCTTCTATTACACTATACATTCCTCCTTTTGGATACCAAGTACCCAATTTAATATCCGCATAGTTCATTAAACTATAAAGAGCAGGTGTATTTTTTGGAGTAGCTCCTAAAAATAAAAGTGGAAATTCAATTATTTTGATTAAAAACTCATTTTGAAAAAATTTTCTTATATGAGAATGCATGGATTTAAAAATATCCATTTTTAATAAGCCTGATATAATTTCTAAGCTAAAGAATTCAAAGATTGATTTGCTAGGTTTATGAACAAATTTATTTATACCTATTTCATATTTTTTTTTTGCATGAATTAAATATTTTTCAAGTTTTTTTCCACTACCTTTTTCATACTTTTCAAAAATTTTTTTTATTTCATTAAATTTTGAAGGTATAGTTACTTTATGGCTATTTGAAAAAAAAACTTTATAAGAAGGGTTGAGTCTTGTAAGTTGTAAATAATCTTCTATCTTTTCTCCATGATTTTTAAAATACTTATCAAAAACATCAGGCATCCAATACCAAGATGGCCCCATATCAAAAGTAAATCCTTTTGCTTTTAATCTTCTTGCTCGTCCTCCAAAATCTCCATAATTTTCTACAATAAATACATTATGACCACAATCTACAAGATAAGTTGCTGCTGAAATTCCTGCAAAACCGGATCCTATAACACATATGTTTAGTTTTTTAGGTGATCCATTCATCGATATTTAGAATTTTAATTAATTTTTTTAAAATCAACATTGCAATTTAACCATTCATCATCAATTTGAATATTATATTTTTTATATTAATTAATGGCAATTTTATTCCAATTTTGAACATGAAATGTTAATCAATTACAATATTTTTTCTTCCCGTATCTTAATATTTCATCAAACAGTTTAGAGCCAATTCCTTTTCTTCTGTATTTATTATTTACAATTAAATCTTCTAAATACAATCTTTTACCTTTCCATGTTGAATATTTATAATAAATTAATCCCATTCCTACGATTTTTTTATCATAATCTGCAACAAAAAGTTTGTAAAGAGGATTTTTTCCAAATCCGTCTTTTTCTAAGGTTTCAACATTGTTTTTGACTTGATCAAGTGCATTTTCATATTTAGCAAGTTCTTTAATTAATTTTAAAACTTGAGGCATATCTTCTTTTCTTCCTTCTCTTATAACCATTTTATATTTCATCAAATCCTGTATATGGGACCAAAACTTTCGGAATTTTAATTTTTTCTTTTTTTTGATTTACTTCAATTATGGATGCCATTATTCGAGGTAAAGCAAGGGCAGATCCATTTAATGTATGAGCCAGTACTTTAGTTTTATTTGATTTTATTTTTAAGTTAAGTCTATTTGATTGATAAGTTTCAAAATTACTAATTGAACTACACTCCAACCATTTATTTTGACCAGGAGAAAATACTTCAAAATCGTAAGTTAATGAGGAAGTAAATCCTAAATCTCCTGTACATAATCTTATTTTTCTATATGGAATTTCTATACTTTTTAATAAATTTTCCACGTAGTTACACATCTCTTCAAGAGCTGTATAAGAATTTTCAGGATTTTCTATACGAACTATTTCAATTTTGTCAAATTGATGTAATCGATTTAATCCTCTTACGTGAGATCCCCATGAACCAGCTTCTTTTCTGAAACATGGAGTGTAAGCAACATTTTTGATTGGCAGTGATTTATCTATTATTATTTGATCTCTGTAGACATTAGTAATAGGCACTTCAGCAGTAGGTATTAGGTAAAGATTTTCAGATTCAATTTTATACATTTGACCTTCTTTATCAGGAATTTGGCCAGTACAAAATCCTGATTTTTCATTGACAAGAATTGGAGGTTGAATTTCTTCATAACCTTTTTTTGTTGCTTCATCTAAAAAGTAATTTATTAAAGCTCTTTGAAGTTTAGCCCCTTTTTTTTTATAAACTGGAAATCCAGCGCCAGTAATTTTATTTCCTAATTCAAAATCTATTATATCATGCTTTTCAATCAATTCCCAATGAGGGATTTTTCCTTTAATTGATTCAGTTTTCTTTGATGTAATTATTATCTCATTGTCTTCTTCTTTGTTACCGCTAGGGACACTTTTATGAGGAATATTTGGTAAATTGATTAATAAATCATGAATTTTTTTTTCTACTGATTTAAGTTCAAAAGCAATTTTTTTATTTTCTTGTTTTAGTGTAGTATTTTCTTTTTTAAGTTTTTTAATTTTAGTAGAATCCCCTTTATTAACATTAATTCCAATTTCTTTTGATATTTTATTATGCTTTGAGAGGATATTATCAGATTTTTTTTTTAACATTTTTCTTCTGTCGTCTACTTGAATTAGTTTATCTACAATTGATTTTGAATCTTCTATATTTCTTTTAGATAATCCTAAAATGAAACGATTTTTATTTTCTCTTATTCTTTGTATTTCAAGCATCTTTTAATTTAATGATTATCTAATCATTAATATAGTCAGAATGAACAAATATTTTAAAATACAAATAAATAAAAAAACAATGATAAATTTGCCATAATTACATTATTGTACTAATATTGCCCTTTCAAACGATTTCTGAAATTTCCAGAAAGGCAAAAATCTAAACTTTAACAGTAAATTATTAGTAATCGTATTTAATTAAACTATAGTTACAATGTATACACTAGATAAATTAAATGATAAGCTTTTATCTGAGTTAAAAAAAATAGCTGAAGAATTAAAGATAAATGGAATTGCTAAATTATCTAAACAAGATTTAATTTATAAGATTATAGATGAACAAGCTATATCCAAACCTTCTGAAAGTGATAAAAAGGTTGATAATAAATCGAAATCAATTCAAAAAAAATCTAGTTCGGATTTGAAATCAAAAAATAATAAAAAAGAAATCAATAATAATAATTCTTTCATCAAGAAGAGAGTTCCAAGAGAAGAATATTTAGAAAAGAAGGCTAAATTTGAATCAGATCTTAAAGAGTTTGAAGGAGTGATTAAAAGTGAAGGTGTTTTGGAAATGATGCAAGATGGTTATGGTTTTTTAAGAAGTAGTGATTATAATTATTTAGCTAGCCCAGACGATATTTATGTTTCTCCTTCTCAAGTAAAATTATTTGGTTTGAAGACAGGAGATACTGTTGAAGGGAAGATAAGACCCCCTAAGGAAAATGAAAAATATTTTGCATTGATTGAGGTTGGTAAAATTAATGGTAGAAAACCTGAAGAAGTAAGAGATAGAGTTCCTTTTAGATATTTGACTCCATTATTTCCTGATGAAAAACTTAGCTTAAGTACAAATTCAAACAATTATTCTACAAGAATTTTAGATTTGTTTTCTCCTATTGGTAAAGGTCAAAGAGGAATGATAGTATCTCAGCCTAAAACCGGTAAGACAGTTTTATTAAAAGAAATTGCTAATGCTATTGCTGAAAGTCAT
>CAZYIL010000040.1:9230-11657 GCA_964646945.1 uncultured Marinoscillum sp.
AGAGGTTTATTTAATGATCTTGCTTATAGATGAAAGACCTGAAGAAGTTACTGATATGGCAAGAAGTGTTAAAGCCGAAGTTATTTCTTCAACATTTGATGAACAAGCCGAAAGACATGTAAAAGTTGCTAATATTGTTTTGGAGAAAGCAAAACGAATGGTTGAATGTGGACACGATGTTATTATTTTACTTGATTCTTTGACTCGATTAGCACGAGCACATAATACTGTAATACCATCATCTGGTAAAATTCTTTCAGGAGGGGTTGATGCCAATGCTTTACATAAACCTAAAAGATTTTTTGGTGCTGCAAGAAATGTTGAAAATGGAGGTTCTTTGACCATAATTACAACCGCATTAATTGAAACAGGTTCAAAAATGGATGAAGTTATTTTTGAAGAGTTTAAGGGAACAGGTAATATGGAACTTCAACTTGACAGGAAACTGTCTAATAGAAGGCTTTATCCTGCTATTGATGTTACGGCTTCAGGGACAAGAAGAGAAGACTTACTTTTAGGAAAGGATGAACTTTCAAGATTATGGGTATTAAGAAAATATCTTGCAGATATGAACTCTATAGAGGCAATGGAATTTTTACTTTCAAAAATAAAAGGAACTAAAAATAATGAGGAGTTTTTGGTTTCTATGAATGGTTAAATATTTTTTTTACTTTTATAATCATCTACTTATTTTCAGTTTTTATAATAATTTTTAAAAAATAATACTGTAAAATATAATTTTAATCTATAGATTTATTTCCATGTTTTTGGATTCTAAAGATTTGCAAAGTAAAAAAGTTTTTGATTTAGTAAAGGATGATTATCAATATGCAAAGGTATTGAGTTCTTTTGGTATAGATTTTTATAATCACTATAATGAAAATTTATCAGATTTATGTACGTCAAAAGGAATATCTTCTGATAAATTGCTTGGATATAGAAAATCGATTAATGAATCTTTTGATTTTGGAAATGATGTCTTAATTTCTACACCAATAAATTTAGTAATAGAATATTTAAAACATAATCATAATTATTTTGTAAAAAACAAATTACCTTATCTACAAAATTTGATCAATAATCTTCCTTTAAACAAAATTGATTTAGAGTTTTCTAAAGATTTAAAATTTATTTTCCCAATTTTTTTTGAAGATTTTGTTCAACATATTTATGAAGAAGAAAATTATCATTTTGAATATATATATAAACTTTTTAATGCGCTACAGGGGGATATAAATGCATCAAATTTATTTATTATGATAGAAAAATTTTCAATTAATAAAATCTTATTGGAACATCTTAATGAAGATTCTGAAATGGAAGGAATTAGAGGGATTACTCATAATTATTCTTACACTACAATAAAAGATTTGCATTTGAAGGTTATTTTTCAAGAACTAAAAGAATTTGATGATGAATTGTCTATACATTCTGATATAGAAAACTGTATTCTTTTTCCTAGAGCATTAAAAATGGAGAAAAAAGTATCCAAAATTCTTCAAGGTATATCTTACCAAAACTGATGGGAAGAATCATGTCTTTTGATTATGGTTCTAAAAGAACAGGGATTGCTATAACTGATCCTTTAAAAATTATTGCTTCTCCATACAAAACTTGTAGTACCTATAAAGTAATTGATTTTCTTAATCAGTTTATTTCAAATAATAAAATTGATGAATTTGTGGTAGGAATGCCATTGAATTTAAATAATCAATCAACCAATTCTACTGTTCTAGTAAAAAACTTTATAATTTTATTAAAAAAAAAATTTCCTGGAATTCCCGTTAAAATTTATGATGAAAGATTTACATCTAAGATAGCCAAGCAAGCTATTTTAGATGCAGGAAAAAATAAAAAGTATAGAAAAACGAAAAGTAATGTTGATAAAATTAGTGCTTCATTAATTTTACAATCGTATTTAACAAAAAATGAGAAATGATATATCCAATATATATGTATGGAAGTTCTGTGTTGAAAAAGAAATCTTCAATTATATATAAAAATGATATAGATATTAAAAAACTTGGAAATGACATGTTTGAAACAATGGAGTATGCAGAGGGAATTGGTCTTGCTGCACCTCAAATAGGTAAGTCGATAAGAATTTTTGTGATTGATGGGAGCAGTTTAAATGATTCAAATATGTTAAACTTTAAAAAAATATTTGTTAATCCAACGATTATTAATCAATATGGTGAAGAATGGGAGTTTGAGGAAGGGTGTTTAAGTATACCTTTAATTAAAGAAAAAATCAGAAGAAAATCAATAATTGAAATAGAATATTATGATGAAAATTGGAAGTTTCATAGGGATACTTTTGATGGGATGAAAGCGAGAATAATACAACACGAATATGATCATATTGAAGGAATTTTATTTACAGATTATCTATCTTCCTTAAAAAGAAAGTTGATAAAAAATAAATTA
>CAZYIL010000041.1:0-11449 GCA_964646945.1 uncultured Marinoscillum sp.
AGTAGGACCAGCTTCAGGTTTTTATTACACTCTAATTCCAATCGGACTTTTATTTTTAACTCTGATTGTCTTAAAACGACTTACCCATAAAACAAATTGATAATTTATGGCTCTACCTATTCCTCCTGAAGAAGTCTTTGAAGAGCTCTTTGTAGATTTACACGCCAGCAAATTATGGGATGACGGAAAGATGATTTCCGATGCAATTCCTTTGGCTGAATCTAAAGAAATTCTTACCAAATATAGAGTTGAAAAAAAGAAAGATGGGTTCGATTTAAAAGACTTTTTCGAACGTTATTTTCAACCAAATCCATCACGTACTTCAGAATTTAAAAGTGACACATCACGTCCCGTACAAGAACATATCCATATTTTATGGGAAGTGCTTAAACGTGAAAAAGATAAAACCATAGAAGGAAGTTCTTTGCTTCCCTTACCCTATCCTTACATCGTTCCTGGCGGAAGATTTAATGAAATTTATTATTGGGATAGTTATTTTACCATGCTTGGTTTACAGGTAAGTGGAAAAGTAGAAATCATTCAAAATATGGTCGATAATTTTTCACATCTCATTCAAACGGTTGGTTTTATTCCCAATGGAAATCGAAGTTATTTTTTGGGTCGCTCGCAACCTCCATTTTATAGCTTAATGATTGACATCCTCGCAGAAGAAAAAGGCGAGTCGATTTATACTAAATACCTTCCGTTTTTAGAAAAAGAATATGCTTTTTGGATGCGTGGGACAGATTCTCTTAAGGGTGAAAAAACAAGATTTGAACATGTTGTTTTATTAGAAGAGGGTATATTGAATCGTTATCAGGACTCTTATGCCAAACCCAGGGCAGAAATGTATCAAGAAGATCTAGAAGAGGCTAAAAAAAGTTCTCAAGTTCCTGAAACGCTCTATTCCCATTTACGTGCAGCATGTGAATCGGGATGGGATTTTAGTTCTCGGTGGATGCAAGATCCAAATAATTTGAGCAGCATTCATACGGGTGAAATCATTCCAGTTGATCTCAATTGTTTGCTTCATCATCTAGAAATGACTGTAGCGAAAGCACATCAACTCAATGAAGAGCAAGGTAAAGCCTCTTTATATTTTAAAAAAGCCACACAACGTAAAGCTCTTATTCAACGATATTGTTGGAATTCAACCACTCAATTTTATCACGATTATGATTTTGTTACTCAAGAGCAAAAACCCAACTGTACGCTAGCTGCAATGTTTCCTTTATTTTTTCATCTTGCCACTAGCAAACAAGCGAAGGCCTGTGCATTACGTATTGAGTCTGAATTTTTACGAGACGGTGGGGTAGTTACCACACCTTTAAATACAGGACAGCAATGGGATGCTCCTAATGGATGGGCCCCTTTACAGTGGATTTCAATCAAAGGTTTAAGAAATTATAATTTTAATAAGTTGGCTCAAACTGTTGCTGACCGTTGGAGTAAGCTCAATACTGATGTATATCATAGAACAGGAAAGCTTTTGGAAAAATACAATGTTGAGGATACTAGCTTACTTAGTGGTGGAGGTGAATATGGAGTGCAAGATGGTTTTGGGTGGACCAATGGAGTACTCTTAAAAATTCTGTCAAATGAAAAATAATATTATCATCTCTTTTCTGTTGTCAATAATTATTGCTTGCTCTGAAGAGGATTGCTGTGTATCTGAAGAAGTAAATTTACCAAAAAGTATAATTTTTAAAGACATCCCTTCTGGAACCTTTACAATGGGTGGAACAACGACCAAGAATGATGCGCCAGTTGTAAGTATAACAATGTCGTCATTCAAGATTTCAGAAAAAGAAATTACAAATCAAGAATACGTCGAATTTTTAAATGCATCTTATGCTGATGGGTGGGTCGAAGTATCTGAGCAAGAGACTAGTGATCCTTGTGGTACTTATTCAGAGAATATGATCATAGGATCAGGAAAAGCTCCAAATGCAGCAAAGGTATACCTGCAACTTGGGGAAACAGGTGGATGTACGAGTGACGGTGAAGCGGAACATATTAACAATAAAAGTTGGATTTCATGGAATGCTTCAAACAAGACTTTTGAGTTATTAGATACTAATAAATCAGATTGGCCAGTGAACTGGGTAAAATGGTATGGGGCATATGCTTTTGTTGAATATTATGGTATCAGCTTACCTACCGAAGCGCAGTGGGAATACGCTGCGAGGGGAGGGCAGCAGCTTGAATTTCCAACAAGCGATGGTAGTCTAGACAGTTCAAAAGCTAATTATAATGGTGATAGCCCTGGAGTATACAATCCCGACGGACATTCTGTTTCGGTAGGTTCTTATACTCCAAATCCTTATGGATTATATGATATGGGTGGTAATGTATGGGAATGGTGTCAAGATTATTATAGCGCTTCATTTTATACAGACGGAAAGTCTGATCCTATCAATACGACTTCTGGCACTGAATCTAAACGAGTAAGAAGGGGAGGATCTTGGAATTACCATAAAGCCACACTTTTAACCTATGCAAGAGCTTCTGATTTTGAAAATAGAGGAAATAATCATTTTGGATTTAGAGTTGTAAAAAATGAATAAAATTTTACATTATATATTTCCATTTGAAGTTGCTCCTAAACAGTAATATCCATCATTTAGGTTAACAGTAGAAAAAGTAATATTGTCTCCACTAACACTATTTGCTGTTACAGCTATAGAAAAATTCCCTGAAGTACCTGATCTATATAATAATTTGTAATTTGATGATGCGCCTACAGTTGCATTATTTCCCGTGACATCACTAATATCAAATGTAACATTAGCATTTACTGTTCCTGTTTCATCCATCTGCCATATTCTTTCTGATCGAACAGCTACTCCGACTGGGAGGTTAGAGGTGGAAGTACTAGAGCTATTGTTGTTTCCAAAGATGACAAAATTTTCTTCCGACAATGAGCTTGCTGCTTGCATACTTAATCCATTAGAAGGTTGAGAAGCACTTGTTCCAGTCATCCTCCATAACCCTTCAATATCTGTCTCATAACTAATATTTAAGAAACCTATTGGGACGTATGAATCCACCCAGTCATTACTGTTCATCCCACCTATCATTGACCCATTGTATGAATTTGTACTGTTGTCTGTAAGTGTGGTTCCTGAACCATTACTCATTTTATAATAGGCTTTGAGATTGCTTTCATTGCCTTCTAATTCTTTGAACATATTTGATTTGATTTCTGTCACAGTTCTTGCATCATTCCATATCCTCAGTTCATCAATTTTACCATCTATAGTTAGGCTTCCAGTAGATTTACCAATATATTTCCAATATAATTTTGGATTTGAAAGTGATTTTGTTCCTTGTGATACTCCATTTACAAACAATTCAACAGTGTTATTTTTTGCAACCCATACAACATGTTCCCACTTACCAATTGAAGTAATATAATTCCATTTCCAATCTGTTGTGCCAAATTTTGTAATACCAAGTTTATGAGTGTTATTCCACTGCTCTAATTTTAGAGACCAACATCCCGAACCACATCTCCAAAGAAGATTAGCTCCATTATTATTTGCTGCTCTTTGGTACCAAACTTCTACAGTCCATGGAAGGTTTAAATCTGAACCATTGATTTGAATATTATCACCACTTCCATCAAAGTCTAAAGCATAATTAACAAATGGAATTGGAGGATCAGGTTTTTGTATTCCATGGAAAGTTGGAAGAGAAATCTGAGCTATTAGATCTCTTAAGATCAAAAAAAACAATAAAATATGTAAAACCCTTTTTTTCAATTCTAAAATTTTTTTACAAAAATATTGATAATAACTTAATTTTTTTATTTTTAATATATGTTATGAATTTATTATCGATAATAGTAGATTAGAAACATGAAAAATAATATAATAATTTTTGTTATTGGATTCCTATCTCTATTCATGGTCTATGGACTAGTTTTTGGGTTATTCTTTACTGATTATTTTCAATCTATGATAGAAAAACATCCTTCTGTTCTTAGGTCTTTACCACTAATGCCTGGTGTAGCTGTTGCTCATGCAATTCAAACAGTATTGGTTATCTACTTATTTACAAGAATGAATGTAAATACATTAAAAGATGGTGTAATTTCTGGTGTGATTCTTTTTGTTCTTGTTGAGTCTGTATTTGCTATATTTGTTTTCGCTACGGTTTCTTTTATTCCTATTACTGATATATTCACTGATATACTATTAAGTGCCATTCCTGGTGCAATTGGAGGTGGTGTAATAGGTTATTCAATAGGAAGATTTAATGATTAGATTACTTACATTAACATTCATATTATTTTGTAATAATTTAATAGGTCAGGGATTGATTAATCTAGAAAAATACAAAGAAGAAAATAAAATTCTTGGTCTTCCAAAAGAAGGTGAAATAAGAATTGTATTTATGGGTAATTCTATAACCGAGAGTTGGAAATCTTTTAGTCCTGATTTTTTTTCAAAAAACAACTATATAAATAGAGGCACAACAGATCAAACCACTACTCAAATGCTTCTTAGATTTAGATCTGATGTCATAAATCTTCAACCTAAAGCAGTTGTTATTCTAGCTGGAATAAATGATATAGCAGAAAATTTTGGTCCTATACCTATTCCAGATATAGCACGTAACATCTTTTTTATGAGTCAATTAGCTAATGAAAATAACATAAAAGTAATTTTATGTTCTGTACTTCCCGCTTATGATTTTCCTTGGAGACCAGGGTTAAACCCAAAAGATAAGGTTATCACTTTAAATGGACTTATTCAAAAACATGCTATAGAAAATGATTATGAATATGTTGATTATTTTTCAAGTATGGTAGATAAGAGAAAAGGATTAATTAAAGAGTATAGATTAGATGAAGTACATCCAAATTTGAAAGGATATAAAGTTATGGAATTGATAATTCAAAAATCTATAAATAAGATATTAAATAAATAAATTAATTTTTGTATCTATTAAACCATGCAAGAACATGATCTACTTTTGTAATAAGCTGACTTGGCTTATTTGAAATGTTGTGATAAGATTCCGGAATTTCTATGTATACAGTTTCAATTTTTCTAAGTTTTAAGGCATGATATAATTGTTTTGCTTCTGAGGGTGGGGTTCTTAGGTCTTTTGTCCCGACCATTACCATTGTAGGAGTTTTTACATTTCCAACTAATGAAATAGGAGAAAACTTCCAGTATTCATTAAAATTTTCCCAAGGTTGGTCTTTATATCTAGAGTTGGCATAACCAAAATAATTATCAGCGGTTAGTGTTTTAGAAATCCAATTCATAACAGGTTTAGCCACTACAGCTGCATTGAATTTATCAGTTTTTCCTATAATCCATGCAGTCATAATTCCCCCTGCGCTTCCTCCAGTTACAAAAAGATTTTTTTCATCAATATATCCTTTCTCTAACATTGCATCAACTCCATCTATAACATCATGATAATCATCTCCTGGATAATTGCGATATAAAAGATTTCCAAATTCTTCTCCATAACTTGTACTCCCTCTAGGATTAGGATAAAATACAACATAGTTACTTGCTGAATAAAGTAATATTTCTGGAGAAAATCTATCACCATAATTGCTTATAGGACCTCCATGATTTTCTACAATAAGAGGATATTTCTTGTTAGAGTTAAAATTTGGTGGTTTTGCTATCCATCCTTGAATATTTCTACCATCTACAGATGATTTATACCAAATTTCTTCTATAGTTCCAAGGTCTCTATTTTCTAGTAGATCCTTATTAAGATTTGTCAGTCTCTTAGTTTTATTACCATCAAAATAAGCAATATCTGCTGGATGATAGGGTGATGTTAATGTATAAGCTATTTTTCCATCATTAGAAACGGAGTAAGAACCTCCTCCATATGGCCTTCCTATAGTAGTACCTCCGAGATTATCACAAAGTTTTTTTATTTTACCAGTAGTAGTAACATAACCAATTTTCGTATTACCTCTATCGTCATACATAAAATAAAGCCCATTATTATCATTTGACCAGTTTAAGCTAAAAAAGTCTCTATCAAGAGTAGTTATAATCTCGTTTTTATTAGAACCATCAATATTCATTGTGTATAGTTTTGAAGTTTGATAAGTTTGAATTTTATCATCATAACCTAAATAGGCTATTTTTTTTCCATCAAGAGATATGGAAGCTCCAATATCTGGACCAAACCTATCAGTTAATTTTGAGACTTTTTTTTCATCTACAGATATAGAGTATATTTCAGAGTTTCTAAAATCATATTCCCAATTCTCACTATAATTTGAAGAGAAGATAAGATTTCTACTATCTTTTGTCCAATTATAAGATGTATGATTATACTTTTCAGTAGTTATCTGTAGGGGAGTACCTCCTTCGGATGATATTATAAAAAGATGTCTGAATCCTCTTTCCATATAACCAGAACCATCAGCCTCATGTTTTACCCTTACAGTCACTCTAGGCCTTGGGGCCCATTTTGCTCCTTTAGGCTTTGGGGGTGGGGTAACAAGATGTATAGGTTTATCGGTGACATGCATAGAAAAAGCAAGGTATTTTCCATCTGGAGACCATTGTAATCCACTAGGTGATTTTTCAAGTTGTGATATTTTTGAATACTGTTTTGAGTCTTTCCAATAAATATAAATTTCTGTTCCTTCATTATTATCCGTTGAAGAAAGAAATGCTATTCTTTTTCCATCATTTGACCATCTTGGACTTCTCTCATTGCTTTCATTGGATGTAAGTTTTCTATGGTCTGTTCCATCGATATTAATTATCCATAAACTACTTGTTTTTCCGTCTTTCATAATATCCATCATTGTTCTTACATATACTATTTGATTTCCAGATGGAGATATTTGTGGATTTTGAACATATTGAAGTTTAAAAACATCTAAGTTTGAGAAAGGATTCTGAGCTTGTAAATGGGAGCAGAAAGAAAACAAAAAAATTAAAAAGTATTTCATATTATATAAATATATTTATTTAAATATATTATACAAATATATTATGAACAAGAAAACATTTTTAATATACAAATCTTCAGCCGGATCAGGTAAGACATACACTTTAGCGAAAAATTATATTAAACTGGCTCTTAAATCACCATTTAATTTCAAAAAAATTCTTGCAGTCACGTTTACCAACAAAGCTGCGAATGAAATGAAAGAAAGAATTCTTGAAATGATTGATGAGATTTCACATGACAAGAAAGAGGATCTGATATCTGAATATACGAAATATTACAAAATTACACCTAAAGAAATAGTAGAAAGAGCAACAAATCTTCAAAGGAATCTTATTCATAACTATTCATATTTCTCAATAACTACAATCGACACTTTTTTTTATAGTATAATTCAATCTTTCACAAGAGATCTAAAATTTAGAGGAGTGTTTAATATTGAGATGGACCAAGAACTTGTGACAAATGAGGTGGTAGATAATTTTCTATCTAGTCTAAGAAAGGGTTCGGATCTTTCTAATTGGCTTACTAAATTTTCAAGAGATAAATTAATGAGAGAAAAAGATTTTATGATTTTTCAGGAATTAAGAAATATGCTAAAAAATCTTTTTTCAGAAGAGTTTAAATCATTATCTCAATCTATTGAAAATAGAAGTTATAGCAAAGAAATAAAATCTTTAAGGTCTAAAGTATACTCAATAAAAAGAGATTTTGAAGCCAGAGTAATATCTAAGGCCAAAGATATTTATAATTGTTTAAAATCTGAAAGTTACACGGTTGATGATTTTAGTTATAAAGATGGTGGTATAGCTGGATATATTAGAAAAACTTCAAAAGGAATTATTAGCTATCCTGGAACTAGAGTTTTAGAATGTGTTGATAATTCTGATAAATGGGTTAGCAAGAGTCATAAAAGGAAAAGTGAGATTGTTTCTTTTATCAATGAAAGTCTCATTGATAGTATTGGTGAGCTTGTAGACATTTTTGAGAATGAATTTATTAAGTATAATACAGCTATGGAAATTAAAAATTACTTGTACGTATTTGGTATTCTTAGCGAGCTTCAGAAAAAAGTAATAGAGTATAGAGATGAGAATGAAGTTATTCTCATCTCAGATATTTCTGAGTTGTTATATGAAATCATTAAGGATGATAGCATACCATTTGTATTCGAAAAGGTTGGGAATACTTTCAGTAATTTTCTTATTGATGAATTTCAAGACACAAGCAATTATCAATGGAAAAACTTCAGACCTATGATAAGTGAATCGCTTGCTTCAGGTGATCAAAATATAATTGTTGGAGATATCAAACAAAGCATTTATAGATGGAGGGGATCGGATTCAAAAATTATGAATGATACCGTTAAATCAGATATAGATAATAATTTTATTGAAACTCTCTATTTAAATACAAACTGGAGAAGTGGAGAGCACATAATTAAATTTAATAATCATGTTTTCTCTCAAATACCTAATCTTATAGAAGATATTACAATTAGAAGTAGACTTGAAAGAATTTACAATCAAGACGTTAATCAAAAGGTAAGTGAACAGATGTTCAATCAGGGATATGTTGAAGTGATATTTAAGAATCAGGATGAAGGTGAGTCAATGGAAGTGGTTAAAGAGTTTACAATTGATTGCATCAAGAGAATCCAAGACAAAGGATATGGAGCAGGTGATATTGGTATTATAGTAAGAGACAATAATGAAGCAAGAATAATTGCTGAAATGCTCATTAAAGAATCAAAGAATGATGATAGATATAATTATAATCATGTATCTGCAGATGCTCTTGATATAAAGTCTTCTTCCATAGTATCTTTCTTCATAAGTGTGTTTACCTACATCCTTAATTATAAGGATAGATTGGCTCTATCTGAAATTGTTCATTTCTATTACAGGTTTATACTAAAGTCTGATGATATTTCACATTATGCCATGTCTAATGAAGATAAATTAAGTTGTTTGCCTAAAGAATTTAAAGAAAATCTTTTTGAAATTTCAAGATTACCTATTTATGATATGGTTGAGAAGCTTATTAGAATTTTCGATCTTAATAAGATAAAAGATCAGACCCCTTATTTACAGGCTTTTCAAGATTCCATCTTGGAATATAAAAGAAATCAAAGAGGAGATGCTTGTTCTTTTATGGAATGGTGGAAAAAAAATAGCAACAAAAAACTCCACCTTACAGAACAAGACGATTCTATTAGCCTTATAACTATTCACAAGTCTAAAGGGCTTGAATTTAATTATGTTATCTTACCTTTTTTTAATTGGACTCTTGATAATGACACGAGAGGAAATAAAGAGAAAATCATGTGGGTAGATCTTCAAAGATTTGATACCAATTTTCAGTTTCCATATCCAATAAAATACAAGTCAAAACATCCAAAAAGTTTATTTAATGATTATTATAAGAAAGAAAGAATTAAGGCATATGAGGATAATATAAACCTTATGTATGTTTCTTTCACTAGACCACGGTTAGGGTTATTTGTTCATGCTAAGGAAAAAGTAAAAAAGACAAAGAATGTTTCAGATTTGTTGTATGAAAGTCTTCAGAAAGAGTTGCATTCAAATAAATTTGTTCAAGGAAATTTTTCTTCTTTAAGAGATGTCTCTATAGAGAAGAAAGTATATAATTTAAAAAACTATCCTTCTTTTTCTTGGAAAGAAAGGATAAGGATTAGAAAGCATTCTGATGATGGTATTGACTTTGATAATACTAAAAGAGGAAAAAAAATACATGATATTTTAATGAATGTTAAAAGTCATCATGATATAAGTAATGCAATTAACATAGCGATATCAAAAAATGTTATTCTTGGTTCAGAAAAAAAATACTACTCTGAGATTATTAGTAATATTATAAATCATCAAAAGGTAAAAGAATTCTTTAACCCCAAATTAAAATCATATAATGAATTAGAAGTTTTAAATAATAAGGGAGATGTTTTTAGAATAGATAGGGTAGTAGAGATGAAGGATAAATCCTTACATATTATTGATTATAAAACGGGGAATAAGAAGGATGATCATATTTTACAGGTAGAAAATTATAAAAATATATTAAATAAAATTCATGATAAAAATGTTATTGCTTATTTGGTATATATTGATTTGAACAAGATAATAGAAGTTTAATGAAAAAATTTTTTTTAGAAGAAGTGGTGGATTATACTTTTAGAAAGTATGATGATTTAAGAAATCTTTCTATCGTTTTTCCTAATAGAAGAGCAGGATTATATTTTCAAAAAGCTTTATCAAAAAAAATAAACAAACCTATGTGGTCTCCAAAAGTCTTAACCATGGAAGAATTTGTTCAAAGTTTTAGTGATATTAATATTTCAGATGATGTATCAGATAATATCTTATTAAATCATCATCTATTTAAAGTAATGCAAAAATATCAAGATAAAGATTCAATTGTAAGTTTTGAAAAGTTTTATTACTGGGGGCAAATATTAATTAATGATTTTGATGATGTAGATCAGAGTCTTAAAGATGAGAAAAAGATTTTTAAGTTGATTCAACATCAAAAAGAAATAGAAGATTCATTTAATTTTTTAGATAAAGAAAATTTTGAATCAATAAAGTTATTTTGGACAAAATTCTTTCCAAGAATGAGTACAAACCAAAAAAACTTTCATAAAACATGGAAAATTTTGTTAAATGTTTATAAGGATTATAAGAAAGTTCTTATAAAAAATAAAATTGCTTACAAAGGATTGGTATATAAGGAATTTGTTAATTCTATTTCCTCCACTGTTGCAATTAGCAATGAAAAAAAATATTTATTTGTTGGTTTTAGCACTTTGACTGTTGCTGAAAAAAAAATAATAAAATATTTTATTAAAGAGTTTTCTTCAATGGCATTTTGGGATTTTGATGGTTATTATTATAATGATCATCAACAAGAAGCTGGTGATTCCTTTAGGGAATTTAGTGAGGATAGAATATTAAACTCAACTTTTCCTAAAGTAATCCCAAATAATTTTGATAAGGTAGATAAAAAATTTCAATCTATTGGCATTGGATCTCAGGTTGGTCAGGCAAAAGTTTTAGGAAACATTCTTATTAAAAAATCAAATCAAAAAAACTTTGATCAAGATAAGGTTTTAGTGTTAATGCCTAATGAGAGCCTTCTTTTTCCTGTTTTAAATTCAATTCCAGATTCAATTAATAAAATAAATGTAACCATGGGGTTTCCTTTATCAGAAACACCTCTTTACAATTTGGTTCATTTGATAATAAAAGTTCACAAGAAGTCTTTTAATAGGGATTTCCAGAAATGTAATTATTATAAAGATGTTTTGGAGATTATATCTCATCCTTATATCTATCAGTTCGACAAAAAATCATCAAAATTTTTAATTTCTGAACTTAATGATAAAAAAATTATTTATATTATTTATAAATATTTATGTGAATTTTCAGAAATTTTTAAAAATATATTTGATTCTAAAAATAATTTACTAACAATTTTAAAAAAT
>CAZYIL010000042.1:0-11274 GCA_964646945.1 uncultured Marinoscillum sp.
TTTTGATTTACCAGCATTTATAGTAACAGTTAATCCATGTTCATTCATACCAGAAACTACTCCAAGCATTCCTCCCCAGGTAATTGACATATATTTGTGTCCCTTTTTTGGATTTATAAAAGCAATAATTTTTTCTTTAGAAAATTCGTCTCCTACATAAAAATCAAAATTTCTTCCAATAATTAAACTCCCATCTTCTGTTTTTTCTCCCCAAGCAGCGAAAGAACTGCAACCAACTAAAGCTAAATCCTTCAAGGCATGACCTATATCATGTGCTCCATGTAAATAGAGGGCTCTTAAGTAAGGTTCTGCAATGTGATTGTAGTTGTTTGAAAAATATTTGGAAAGTCCAAAAATTTCAACCTTATACTCTAAAGGAATATTTAAATGTATTTTCCTATTATACCAAGCCAAAAACTTTCTTAAAAATGCTTGTTTATATTTTGAAGGTACTAAGTCATCAATTTTAGACAAAAATGCTTTTTCTTGATTAATAAGTAGCTCTTGAGTTAGACTTCCTGTAATTAATCCTATTTGAAAAGCATCTCCTTCAACATAAAGTTCCCACAAACCATATTTATTTTTTAATAATGAATTTTTTTTATAAACAAAATTAGAGTCTGATACTTTTATTCTTTCAGGAATATTAGAATTGTATCCAATTAAACTTGGTTCTTTTTTTAAAGATCTTATTGTACCACAAGAAACCAGAATAAAAAACAACCACAAGCAATAAGAAAATCGAATAATTCTATGGTTTTTAAGTTTCATTTCTATTTATTTTTATTGATTAAAATTAGCTATTTTTAATGTCTGATATTTTATTAAATTCCAATATTTTCTCTACTAAATACTTTTGACCTAATATTTTTGAACAAGTAATAATCCCTCCAATTGTTACACCAAGGACACCATGCATGTTTAAACTTTGACCAGTAAAAAATAGATTCTTTATTTTGGTTTTTGGAGATATAATTGATAATAATGGATGAGAAGTAACATCTTTTACATAACCATACATTGAGCCTTTATCATTGCCTATGTAATCTCTGTAAGATAAGGGTGTAGATGTGTAAATTTCTTGGATACATTTTCGTATGTTTGGAAATTTTTTTTCAATTTCATCTATTAGTTTTTCAGCTCTTTCAGCTTTAAATTTTTCATAAGCTTGACCTCTTTCTTTATTTTCAATAACTGTATTAAAAGTTTTTTCCCAAGATTTAACATCATCAAAACGCATATAAGTCATAGCTGTTAAGCTTTCTCCCCATTCTTTCATGTTTTTCTTTACCCCCATTGACAAAGCGTAAACTTCAGGCCAGCTTTTTTTTGTATAATCTTGAGCATTCCAAACTCTTTTATAATCTTTAATATGATAGTAGTTTCGATTTATATATTTAAATGATTGAGGTTTTAAAACTATGTAAACACTAAATGCAGAAATAACACTCTTAATCTTATTAATCCTATTCACATAGGATCGTCTGAATTTATCTTCTCCAACAAGTTTCAATGTAAATTTTGGATCTACATTCGAAATGAAAATTTTTCCTTTAATTTTCTTTCCATTTTTGCATAATACTGAAGATATTTTACCTTCGGTAGAATCAAAATTGACAACTTCATGATAATTATAAATTTCTCCTCCATTTTGTCTTAGTTTATATATTAACTTTTTTGCAATTTGACTACCTCCATTTACACATCTATAAGAACTTTCTATATAAGAGTTTACACTCAAAGCATGAACATAAAAAGGAGTACGGTTATCATCACCAGCATATAAAAAATTTGTTCCAACTAATACAGCTTGCAATTTTTTATTTTTTGTAATCGAATTGATTAAATCTTTTGCTGAAAATTGAAAAATATCTAAATTATTATAGATTGCTTCATTATGTTTTAAATTATATAAAGGGAACATGTCACATGTTTCTTTTATCTTTTCACAATAGGTATTAATTGCTTTTTCTTCCTCAGGAAATTGATTTAACAATTTTTTAACAAAATTTTCATAACCCTGTGCGTACTTGTATTCAGTATCATCTCCATCAAATGTAATAACATCAAAACCATCTAAATCTAATTTCTTTAGATTTAAATCATCCATGATTTCTAGATACTTAAAAATTTTATAAAGATTTTGACCCTTATCTAATCCTCCAATATAATGTACTCCCGTATCAAAAATAACTTTGTTTCTTACAAAGATCTGCAAATTACCTCCATGTTGTTTGTTTTTCTCTAATACACAAATACTATATCCCTCTTTAGCTAAGATATTTGCAGATACTAATCCACCTAGACCGCTCCCAATTATTACAACATCATATTCTTCCTTCATAAATCATTTATTTTCTTTTTAAAATTACAAGATTTGTGTTCTGAAATAGCTTTTCAAAATCAGAATAAAATGTATTTTCTTTTACAAAATTTAAATTTTCTTTTAATAAAATTAATAGCTTAATATCTTTTTTAATCAATTTTAATAATTCTCTTTTCTTAAGGTTCAAGTTTATGATTATCACGTTTGCTTGATGTTTCATTGCATCTTCAACTGTTTTTTCACATATGATTTTACTGTGATTCTTTTTAAGAAAACTATTTTCTACCATCATTCTAATCTTAGTTTTTTCAAAATAAACGGCTATTCTTCTATCTACAGAATCTAGTGATAAAAGATAATCTAATTGTCCATAATCTTTAGATAAATGAATTATGCTATCTTTTAAACCTACCAAATCAATAATTGATTTATAGGTTTTCGAATAAGTTTTTATGTCCCTACTAACGGTTTTATAAATAGAATCACCTTTATATATGTAATCTTCTAATATCAATTTATGGAAATAATCATTTTGCTCTAATTCCTTCCTAAATTTCTTAAATTCATCTATAAAATAAGATCTAATATTTTTTGTTTTATTAGAATAATTATTTCCAAAATGAAAATTGTCAGGTTTTATTCTATCTAATATTTTCAAAGTGATAGATCCATCTCTTATAATAAAGCTTCCTTTAGGAAGTACTTCGGAATTGCCGTGAATAAGAATAGGAATTATATCTAAATTAAGCTTTTCTGATATGTAAAAAGCACCTTTATGAAATCGATTGGTTTTGTTTGTAAGAGATCGTGTGCCTTCAGGAAAAGTCATTAAGCTATAACCTTGTTGTAGTTTTTTTCTTAAATGAGGCAGTCCTTTTTCAATACCACCAGAAACAGGATAGAAACCTGCCAATTGAACTGCTTTACCAAAAACAGGTGAATTATAAACCCAATCATTTACAAGAAATATAATTTTAGGATGCAACATACCTATTGCCAAAATATCTAAAAAAGAAGTGTGATTTGCTATGATAATACCTTGTTTTTTAAAGAATTCATTGTTATTATAGATTTTTTTTGATACAAATGGATTTGTATATAAAACAGATTTCATAAACATGAGAACCAATTTATGATACCAATTCATTTTATGTTTTTTGGAGACAGGAATAATTTTTATTAAAGTTGAAATTAATACTGATAACAAAAGACTCCCAAACCCAAAATAAAAAAAGGATAAAAATGAATGAAGCAATAATCTTAATCTATTTGGTCTTGTTGAACTACTTCCAATAAAAAATTTAAATAATAAAGGTTGAAAAGTAAATGAAATAATAATTGCAGAAAGCACTCCTATAATTGAGACTATTGAAATGGAATTTAAAGCAGGATGTTTTGCGAATATTAAAACACCAAATCCTAAAATAGTAGTAATTGCAGACAAAAAAATTGATGTTTTAGCAACTGAAAGTTTTTTCTCATCTGTTCTATATTCGTGTAATAACCCATTGGTAATAAAGATGCTATAATCAATGCACAAACCAAAAATAAATGTGGCAATGATTATACTGAAAACATTAAATTCTACATAAAAAGCCCCCATAGCACCTATTGTTAATAGCCATGTAAGGCAAATTGGGATAATTGTAACCAAAGTAAGTGAAAGGCTTCTATAAAACACGAAAAGAATTAACAAAACCACAATAAAAGAATAACCAATTAAATTTTTAAAGTCATTTTTTATG
Source organism: uncultured Marinoscillum sp. (assembly GCA_964646945.1). Lineage (GTDB taxonomy): Bacteria > Bacteroidota > Bacteroidia > Cytophagales > MED-G16. The sequence continues at coordinate 4,072 of CAZYIL010000042.1, forward strand.
TTGCCCAATAACGTTTCATTCATTTCTTTTCTGTTTATAACAATAATGTTTGGATTGTCTTTAAAAATTTCAACAATTTTTGTTGTATTAGAGTTGAAAATTTTAACAGATGTAGTTATTGTTGTGAAGTTTTCTTCATTTGAAATATGATCGTCAATTGATAACATTTCTAATGCTTTATAATCTTGACTTTTTAAAGGTTTAAAATCTGAATTTAGAAGTGAGTAAAACATATTAAATGTTTCTGGTTTGAAGCCTAATGTTTTTCCGCTTTCAATTAAATTATACTTTGTGCTTTCAATTATTTCAGGAGTCCAAAACATTTTCCATCTTGCGATTTTTTGTTTCTGAGTGGTTTCAGGTTGAATTAAAGCACCAACAGAACTAAAATTAATAATCTCTGAATTATCTTTAAGATGCTGTAGTTTTTTCAAAATATTATAATTAATATTTTGAACATCCTGTTCAGTGTTTCCGAAAGCAGCCAAATAGATTGATTTTGAAGTGCTATTTGTTAATGCATCCAAACGTAATCGTGAATCTTTTATGTATTTAGATTCATAATTTAGTGCTTCTAAATCTGTATTAAACACAACATTGTTATAGGTAAAAAAGCTAGTAAATAACAAGATAATTAGTGTTATTATGACCCATTTGTTTTTATGGATTGGAAAAGCAGAAATTTTATCTATAGTATTTTTTTTAAAGCTTTTTTTAACATTTTCAACGTATAAATGAGGAATAAAAATTAAAGCAAAAAAAGAAGCTCCAATTACACTTATAGCAGCAAAAATTCCTAAGTCTTGCAACACTTCAGAGTCCAAAAAAAATAAACACAAAAAAGCTAAAGCAGTTGTTAAACTACTGATTAAAATTGGTTTGGTAAGTTCATTATATAAAAACTTCACATTTTTGTTCTTCCTAATATGTGTTAATATATGTAATGAAAAATCTAAGGTAACTCCCAATAAAACAGACCCAACTCCTAAGGAAATAGCTGATATTTTGGTTCGAATTATATAAAGCAGAGCAATAGCAAAAAGTCCACCAAAAAAAGCTGGAAGGAATAGGATAATTGGTACTAGAAATTTTTTATAAAAGTAAATAAGGATAATTAATAGAATGGTAATTGCAATACCAACAGTTAATTGAATATCATGTTTTATTTGATTAGCATTAGCAACTGCTATTAAAGTAGATCCAAAACATTCACTTCGAACTTTATTTTTAAACATTTTGTTTAAGTACGTACTTGTCTGATATAAATCATCTACAAATAGTTTATTTTTCGCAGTTTCATTGGATTCTAAAGATGGAGTAATAAAGAGTAAAAGATGGTTTTTATCTTTACTCATTAGAAAACCATTGTGTAAGCTAAATGCCTCTCCAAAATTTAATTGTTGGAGTTTCTCTAAAGCCATAAAGGATAATCCTAAAGGGTCTTTTCTAATACTATTTTTCGCTATTATTCCTGATGGAGAAATTAAAGTTTTATAATTCTTTAAAGTAATAGAATCAATACTATTTATGTTTAAAAGTTTATCAATTTTTTTGTAATCCTTTTCATCAAGAAAAAGTGGTAAATTCTTGTAAACGAATTCCAGCGTATTTTGAATATCATCTTCATTAATTTTTCCTTGAATTTTTTTTATATAAGACGCAGAAGATTTTGTGATAGTATCAATAAATTGTTCAGCATATTGAGTTAACTCATCAACTGAGCCTTCTGGTTTTCTAGATATGTTTACTATAATTTTATCATTAAAATTTACGGTTTTTAAGACCTTTTGTAAATTGGAATTTTTTTTATTTTTTGGAATTAATTTAGTAATATCTTCTTCGAATTGAATATTTGAAGCGACAAAAAATAAAGCAAAAATCAGAATGAATATTATTCCAAAACTTAATAGTTTTTTAGATTCAATAAACTGATATATTTCAAAAAAAAATCTACCCATTATTAATAATTGTTTTATTTTGATTAAGAACTGAAAAAATTAGATAACTTAAACTTCCTAAAATTATTGACATACTTGTTGCAAATAAAAAACTGCCAATAATATAAGTTTTAAGGTGTTGATATATTTCAAAATTTTCAGAAAATTCTTCCATGGAATAGTTATAATCGTTTCCTAAAAAAAATTGACCTATTTTATAACTTATATAAACTATGAAAGGAATGAATGGCGGTAAACTTACATTTGAAAATGTAAACGCTATAACCTTATTTAATTTTAATAGAATAGCCAAAAACAATACAATTAAAGTATGAAATCCCCAAAAAGGCGTAAGTCCAATAAAAACACCCAATGCCAGGGATAAAGCCTTTTTTTTTGAAGAATCATTGTTACATAAAATGTCATCAATTAAAAAACGTTTGGTGCCTTTATTTACAAATTTTCTGTAATAATTACGTGGCTTAATATACACAAAAGTTAATATTACTAACCATGTATTTAAAATACTTATTCTTGTAAAATCTTTTAAAGGTCTAAAATGTGACACATAATTATCTTGATTATAAATGACACGAATTGGAACATTTTTTACTTGAATACCTTTCCAGGCTGCTTTTACAATAACCTCAATTTCAAATTCAAACTTTTTGGTCTTAAAACTAATATCTTTCATGGCTAATAAAGGATACAATCTAAACCCTGATTGAGTATCTTCTAAATTGATGCCTGTCTCTACCCAAAACCAAAAATTTGAAAACTTGTTACCAAAGCTACTTTTTTTTGGAATACTATCTTGATTCATATTTCGAGCACCTATTAGTAAAACATTTTTATCAATTTCATTTTCAAGCGCATCAATAAAAACAGGAATATCTTGAGGAAAATGTTGTCCATCTGAATCTATAGTTATTGCGAATTTGTATTTGAGTTTTTCTGCACATTTAAATCCAACACGTAAAGCATTTCCCTTTCCTTTATTTTTAGATAAATGAATTAATATAAGGTTAGTATATTTTTTTAAAATTTGAGGAGTAGTATCTGTAGAACCATCATTAACAACGATTATATTTTTTGTATGCTCCAAAACTTTATCAATCACACTCTGAATCGTTTTATGATTATTATAGGTTGGGATAATTATACAACAACGCAACTCATCTAATCTATTTTTTGTTAGTGATGTCTTCATTTATTTTTATAATCAGACATAAATGATAAAAATTATGAAAGTTACTTTTTTATAAAAGTTCCATTAAATTTTAATGCAATATTGTTGTCAACAAATTTAGTAATATTTCTTACTTTAACAATACTACCATCCTGAATCACAAAGAGTTCCAAGGTTAAATCAGCATTAAGATATGGATTTATTATAGATGTAAATTTAATATTTGAAATACTTTTCAAGAAAAGTTTATTTTTCACATGTTCTTCTGTAATTTCTTTAATTGTTTGAATCAAGCAAACACCAGGTGTTATGGGGTTATTAGGAAAATGACCTTTAAATACAGAATGGTTTTTATTTAAATGAATAATTGCTTGAAAAGCTTCGTCTTTGGTAAGAGAAATTGATTTAATTTTGTAGAATTCTTCTATCAACATAATTTATCATCTATTGATTGTTCAAGTATAGCAAATTAATTGAAAGTGGTAAATTGTTGTGCTTAATACTTATAGTTTTTGCTATATTATTTTTGATTTCACTAAATGAAATGATTGTTTTCTTTTTAGTTTTTTTGGAATGAATAATTTCTAATAAAATTCCAGTTTCATTAGTAATGTGGTAATTATAACCTTTTGATAATTTAGATTGATAAACATAGATCGTTTGGTCTGCAAATACATTATATAAGGTATTATGTTCCCTAATCAAGTTTTCAAAATCACTTTTAAGAGTTTTAATTATAGGTTTTTTATTTAATTGATCAATAATGTAAAGAATCTTGAAAGTCTCATCAATAATTTCAAAATCAAAAATTTTATTGCCAAAAGATGTAGTAAATAAAATTCTATGATTATTTTCTTTAATCTTTTTTATAATCAGAATACCACCAAAAAAATCATTAAAAATTTTAATTTTTGCCTTGTAAACATAATCTATAGCAAGATCAGCAAAATAAAGATTGGTGAAATGAGTTTCTTCCAAAACGTCTTTTTTTAATCCTTTAATGACTGATATTGAACAAGACGATAGTAATAATGTAAGACTAATTATTAAATATCGCATCGTTAATTAATGTGTTTAAAGTTTTGTTTTTAAAAATAATTTTAGTGTAATCATTTGATGATTCAGTCATTTTCACTTCAATAACATCATTAGTTTCTTTATTAAAAATAAGTTCAAAGGCTGTAATAAGACCAAGCATTTTTTCATCCTTTGGGAGGAATTTTACAAGATAATTTTCATTTAATTTAAAGTATGAAATTGTGTACTTATTATCGTCAAACATATTTCCGTTTATACTACTAACAATAAGATTATTCAAACTTTTAAACATTCCATTTGAACTAATATCTATATTACTTTTGTCACCACCATCATTTATATATAGTTTATCGTTTTTAAAAATAATAGAGTATTGATATGGTGATGTGTATTCCCACTTAACAGTATTTGGAGATTTGAAAATTAAATTTCCAATGGTTATTATTTCATTATTTAAAAAACTTATGCTTTTGTATTGAGTAAATTCGCTAACTATAGAGTTAATATTAGTAGCAGTCAAAATTGCTTGCTTCCTAAATTTTTGAGCTTCATTTTTGTTAAGCGATTCCTGTGCAAAAGACAGGTGAAATCCTAAACCAAATAAAATAATAGTAAAAACATTACTCATAAGCATCAATATTAAATAAAGTATCTACAGTGACTGACTGATAATTATTCTCATACAAAAATAATAACAATTGTTTTAAAACATTTATACTTTTTTCACATGTGTCATGTAATAAAATTACAGAACCTGGAGAAATCTTGCTCTTAATTCTATTTAAAATTTTTTTTTCATCATTAATAATAGTATCTAAAGATCTAATATTCCAACCTATGACTTGTTTTTTTTCTTGTTGAATAGCTTTAGCAATCGATGGGTTCGTAATACCAAAAGGTGGCCGAAAAAGTTTCATTTTTTTTCCTAATATCTTTTCAACTAATTTTATTGTCTTATTGATTTCATGAATTACTTTTTGTTTTCTAAAAAATCCCATTGAATAACTATGAGTATATGTATGATTACCTATTGTGTGTCCTTGATTTGCAATATCTTTTAGTATCGATGGATACATCTCAATATTTTTTCCAATACAAAAAAAAGATGCTTTGGCTTTATAACTTTTTAGAAGTTTTAAAACTTGAGGTGTGTAAATGTTATTAGGTCCATCATCAAATGTTATAGCAACATGTCTCTTTTTTATGGAAATATTTTTGTTGAGTGCTTTTAAATGATAATTCCAACCAATATTAAAAGATCCAATACTTGTTAAAGTAAACCAAACAACAATTAAAATAATATACACAGTTATGGGAATATCTATAAAATGGTTAAAAACAAAAAAACTGAACAAAATGATTAAGCATAATATGTTTAGGCTTTTGAATGTTAACATGCGGTTAATAATATAAAACTGTGTTGATATCCTTTAAATTGATTGTACAATAATACATTATTATATTCTGACTTTTTGATAGAATTAATTAATAAAGCATCAGGAATATATTGTTGCTTAATGAGGTTTGATGAGATCCAAAAGCCAAAACCTGATGCTGTAAAAAATTCACCTGAAAGATGTTTATATTGTATTTGGGGAATTGTTTTAAAAATAGATTCTTGTAATTGATAATAATAACTATCATATGCATCACCATTAAAACCAAGAACAACAGCATCTATATCAGAAGTTAAAAGTTGATTTTTTTCTAAAAATTTTTCCAATTTTTCTTGAAGATTATGTAATTCAATTTTATGAAAAATATCTATGTTTTTTAACCTTGCATAGGTGTTTGTTTTTTTTTCGGAAGATAATAAAAAAAAATTAGCACCTTCACTAAATGGAACTATAATACCTTCAGAATTCATTTTTTCAAGTCTAATTACTTTTTTAATAAACTCTTTACCCAATTCATCAACCCCGCCAACTAAAGCTGTTTTAGCTTCTTTTTCATGGATCATCAATTGAGCATCAAATAAAGCCAATGGAAAAGAAGAAGCACCATGAACATAAGTTATATTATACCCTTTGCAATTAAGAGCTATTGCGATTTGTGCCCCTACAGTATTATGAGTTGAATTTATAAACAATGTTGGATTTAAGTATTGTTCATTATTATCAATAATTGCATTTAAAAATTTTTCCGAATCTTCAATACACCCCATTCCTGTGCCAGTAATTATAGCGTCAGGAATCTTTATATTTGCTTCTTTTAATGACATTATTGCAGCGGAAACTCCCATCTTGACTCCTGTTGACATACGTCGACTTGAAATAGGATTAATTAAATTTTTATAATTAGGATGAATGGCATTTACAGTTACTGATTTGTGTGCAATAATCTCTTTGAAAAAAAATGTTCCTTCAAACGTTTTTTGAGCTGAAATAGAAGCAATACTATTTATATAACATGATTTCATTAGTTTTTAGAAAATATTATTGATGAACAATTTCCTCCAAATCCAAAGGAATTAGATAAAATATTTTTTAACTTTTTTTTGATTACTTTAGTGATCGGAATCATCTGCAATTCCGGAATAGGGGTTTTAAAATTTAAATTTGGAAACATCACATTGTTTTGTAATGCCAAAATTGAATAAACCGCTTCAATTGCTCCAGCAGCAGCTAAAGTATGACCTGTATAAGCTTTCGTAGAACTAAAATCTGGAATTTTATCACCAAAAATTCTTTTAATAGCCTTTCCTTCAGACAAATCATTATTTGAAGTTGCTGTACCATGTAAATTGATATAATCTATACTATCTGATTTAAGGTTAGAGTTAATTAATGCTTTTTGCATTGCCAAAAAAGCACCTTCACCATCAACTGAGGATGCAGTTTGATGAAACGCATCATTGGCATTACCATACCCAGCAATATAAGCTAGAGCATCTTTGTTTTCTAACTTTACTAACTTATCAGATTCTAAAACTAAAAAAGCTGCAGCTTCTCCTAAATTAAGTCCTTTTCTATTATAATCAAAAGGGGCACAATCTTTATCGGATAAAATCATTAATGTGTTAAATCCATTAATAGTAAA
>CAZYIL010000043.1:0-11182 GCA_964646945.1 uncultured Marinoscillum sp.
AAATTATTACTTATTAGATATTTAGTTAACTTATTTAGAACATTTATATTAATCATAGAAATGTCTTTATAATTATTCCTAAGATCAGATATAAAATTTTCCGTTTCTACTTTCTTTACTAAAGGAAGATTTAATAATATTTTTTGATGATGATAATTTATTTTATTAATTCTTGTTGGGTAATTAATTTGTATATAATCAAATGGAAATTTTTTAATGATATTATTTATAAATTTTATTGATGAATTATTAAATTCACCTACAATTTTAATCCCTGATATCCAATTCGATATTTCTTTTAAAGTAAAAATGTCAATTGAATTAATATTGTTTTCTTCAAGCATAAAACCCAATAAATCAACATTCATTCCTGAACAATATCTAGCATCACTTAGATTATTTATTGACCCTACCTTAACAAAACACTTTAATGACATAATGTATAATTCTCATGCAAAAAGAATTAATTTTAAGTTTATTAAAAAATAAAATATAATATATGAGTAGGAGAGGAAAAATTTTACTTGCAATGAGTGGAGGAATTGATAGTTCTATTGCTTCAATTTTACTTCAGGATAAGGGATATGAAGTAATAGGAATTACTATGAAAACATGGGAGTATCAATCATCAGGATCTTCAAAAAAAGAAACTGGATGTTGTAGTCTTGAATCAATAAATGATGCTAGAAATATTGCAGTAAAAATGGGCTTTAATCATTATATTTTGGATATAAGAGATGAGTTTGGGGATTATGTTATTGATTATTTTACAGATGAATATATGAATGGAAGAACACCAAATCCTTGTATATTATGCAATACACATATAAAATGGGAAGCGTTACTTAAAAGAGCTGATAAACTAGACTGTGAATTTATAGCAACTGGACATTATGCTAAACTAAGAAAAGAAAAATCCAGATTTATAATATCGAAGGGTGTTGATCAATTAAAAGATCAATCTTATGCATTATGGGGCATAAGTCAACAAAATCTTTCTAGAACTATTTTTCCTTTAGGAGATCTTGAAAAGAGTGAAATTAAAGATATAGCGTTAAAAAATGGATATAAAAATTTAGTTGATAAGTCAGAATCATATGAAATTTGTTTTGTTCCAGATGATGATTATAGAAGTTTTTTAAAACATAGAGTAAAAAATTTAGATAAAAAAATAGGGGAAGGGAGTTTTTTAAATGAAAAAGGAAAAGTAATTGGAAAACATAAAGGTTATCCATATTATACAATTGGTCAAAGAAAAGGACTTGGCATAGCACTAGGATATCCTATATATGTTACAGAAATCAGAAAAGATAAAAATGAAGTTGTTTTAGGAACTTTTGATGAATTAAAAAGAGATGGTATGTATGTTAAAAAGCTTAATATGATGAAATATAAAGAAATACCAAATAAATTAAATGTTGATACAAAAATTAGATATAACGACAAGGGTAATCCATCAATAATTGAGAAAATTAATGATACAATGAAAGTTTATTTTGGTAATGGGGTAAATGCAATTACTCCTGGTCAAGCAGCTGTTTTTTATGAAAAAAATGATATTATTGGAGGAGGATGGATTCATAATAGCTTTAAACAAAAAGAATATATATAGAAATGAATAAAAAAGAAATATCTGTATCAATTTTGGATTGTGATTTTAACAAATTAAAAAATGAAATTAATAATATTAATAATACTAATTGTGATTACATTCATATAGATGTAATGGATGGATCATTTGTTCCTTCGAAAGCTTTTGATCTTAAAACTATAAAAAAAGTTAATTTATATTCAAAAAAAAAACTCGATTATCATTTAATGGTAAATGATCCAATTAATTACATAGAAAAATGCGCTGATAATAATGCGGAAATTATTTCAATACATTATGAAGGAAACGCAAATATTTATAATGATTTAGTCTCCATAAAGCAATTAGGTTGTAAAGCGGGTTTAGCAATAAACCCAAATACTAAAATTTCTGATGTAGCAAACTTATTTAAAGAAATTAATATTTTACTATTGATGTCAGTTCAGCCAGGTAAAGGAGGGCAGAAGTTTTTAGAAAATACATTTAACAAAATTTCAGAAGCAAATCAGATAATTAATGATAATAATTTAAATATAAAAATTGAAGTTGATGGTGGTGTGGATAATAAATTTTCAACTAAACTCTTTGATTTTGGAGCTAATATTTTAGTTTCAGGAAGCTTCATAATTAAAAACTCTAATAAATCAATTGCTGTTTCTCTTTTAAGACAGTAAAATCTTCTATTATTAGCTAAAAATTAATACTTAAATAAGTATATTTGTGTTGTAATTATTTTACTCATAATTACCTCTTTTTATCAATATGATTGAAGACAAAGATCAAAACATAATTCCGGTAAATATAGAAGATGAAATGAAGGATGCATACATTGATTATTCAATGTCTGTAATCGTTTCTAGAGCTCTTCCTGATGTTAGAGATGGATTAAAACCTGTTCATAGAAGGGTATTATATGGTATGTTAAATATGGGTGTTAATTACAATAAATCTTATAAAAAATCTGCTAGAATTGTAGGGGAGGTTATGGGTAAGTATCATCCACATGGTGATTCATCAATTTATGATACAATGGTAAGAATGGCTCAATCATGGTCTTTAAGATATACTCTAGTTGACGGACAAGGAAATTTTGGCTCTATAGATGGAGATTCTCCAGCTGCCATGCGTTACACAGAAGCAAGATTAAAAAGAATTTCCGATGAATTATTAAATGATATAAATAAAGAAACTGTAGATTTTCAACCTAACTTTGACGACTCATTAAATGAACCAACGGTTCTTCCATCTAAAATACCAAACTTATTGGTCAACGGTTCAAGTGGAATTGCAGTTGGAATGGCGACAAATATGGCTCCTCATAATCTTTCAGAAGTAATTGAAGGAATAATCCATTATATAGATAATAATGAAATTACTATTGAAGAATTAATGAAATACATTAAAGCTCCTGATTTTCCAACTGGAGGAATTATATATGGTTATCAAGGTGTTAAATCTGCTTTTGAAACTGGTAGGGGAAGAATAATTATGAGAGCTACAGCTACAATTGAAAATAATGAAAAAGAAAAAGACCAAATAATTGTTTCTGAAATCCCTTATATGGTAAATAAAGCCAATATGATTGAAAGAACAGCTAGATTGATAAATGAAAAAAAATTAGATGGAATAAGTGATATTAGAGATGAATCAGACAGAGATGGTCTTAGAATAGTGTATGACCTTAAAAGAGATGCTATTCCAAACGTTGTATTAAATAATTTATTTAAAAACACTCAACTACAATCTTCATTTGGAGTTAATAATGTAGCGTTGGTAAAGGGGATACCTAAAACCCTTAATTTAAAAGAATTAGTAAAACATTTTGTTGATCATAGACATGAAATAGTTGTTAAAAGAACAAAATATGAATTAAAAGAAGCAGAAAAAAGGTCACACATATTAAAAGGCTATATAATAGCACTTGATAATATTGACAAGGTTATTGAATTAATCAAGAAATCTAAAAGTCCAGAAATTGCAAAATTATCTCTTATTGAAAAATTTAAGCTATCTGAAATTCAATCTAAAGCAATTTTGGAAATGAGACTTCAAAAATTGACTGGATTAGAAAGAGAAAAAATAATTAAAGAAAACGAAGAAATTAATAATCTAATTGTTAAGCTAAAAGAAATCCTCTCTCAAAAAGATATCAGAATGGATATTATAAAAAAAGAGCTTTTTGATATAAAAGAAAGGTATGGTGATAAAAGAAGGTCAATAATTGAACATTCTGCTGCTGAATTTACTGTGGAAGATATGATTCCGGATGAAGAAATGGTTATTACAATTTCTCATCAAGGTTATATCAAAAGAACATCTTTAAATGAATATAGAACACAAGGAAGAGGTGGAGTAGGAGCTCGTGGAGTTATAACAAAAGATGATGATTTCACAGAACATTTATTTATTGCTTCTACACATAATTATCTATTAATTTTTACTGAATTTGGAAAAGTTTTTTGGAAAAAAGTTTGGGAGATACCTGAGGGATCTAAAGTGTCTAAGGGTAGAGCTATTCAAAATTTAATAAATATTGAAAGTAAAGATAATGTCAGATCTGTAATTAATGTTCAAAATTTATCTGAAGAGGATTATTTAAACAATAATTATCTAGTAATGTGTACTGAAAAGGGTACCGTTAAAAAAACTACTTTAGAAGCTTATTCAAGACCAAGAGTTAACGGAATAAATGCTATTAAGATTAAAGAAAATGATAGGTTATTAGATGTCAAACTTACTAATGGTGATAATCATATTATTATCGCAAAAAAATCAGGTAAAGCAATTAGATTTCATGAATCAAATGTAAGGCCTATGGGAAGGGTAGCATCAGGGGTTAGGGGTGTTAGATTAGAAAATGATAAAGATTGTGTAATAGGAATGATTTGTATAGCTAGAAAAGATTCAGATTTATTAGTAGTGTCAGAAAATGGATATGGAAAACGTTCATCTATTGATGATTATAGAATCACAAAAAGAGGAGGTAAAGGTGTGATGACATTAAAAACTACAGAAAAAACTGGTAGTTTAGTTTCTATTAAAGAAGCTAAAACTAATGATGATTTAATGATAATAAATCAATCTGGAATCACTATACGAATTTCTATTAATGATCAAAATATAAGAGTTATGGGAAGAGCAACACAAGGTGTAAAACTAATTAAACTTAATAAAGATGATAAAATTTCATCTGTAGCAAAAATTGAAATAATAGATGAAAATAAATGATAAATATTTATATTTAAAATTATAAGTAACCCAATTATGAAAAAAATAGCACAGTTTATAATACTTTTTTCATTATCAATATCTACATTATTTGGACAATATAAAGGCAATGTCACTAAAGCTGAAAATTCAGCAAAAAAAATTGAATTAAAGTCTACTGATAATGAAAGAAGAGAGCTATTATTAATAGCAAAAGGTGAAATTGATGCTGCTATATCTATTGAAAAAAATCTCTCCAAAGCTAGAACATGGTTCGTTAGAGGAAATGTATATGCTACAATAGCAAAAGGTTATTTAGATATAGATTCATTAGCTGTTGAGAAATCAATTGAGGCCTTTAGTAAGGTAGGAACTGATCAAGCTAAAACCAATGATCTAACAATGATTCAAAATACTAATATAGGTATACAAAATCTATCAAGTTATTTTATTAATCAAGCCGTCTATGCTCTTCAAGGATCTGATAATCCAGATTATAATAAAGCTTTATATGAATTTAATAATGCACTGAAAATAAACCCAAATGATACTTTAGGTCTATTATATGGTGGATATGTTGCTGAGCAATTAAATGAAATTAATCTAGCAATTAGATATTATGATCGATTGCTAAACCTTAATAATTTGAATGAAGAAAATATGAACAGAGTCTTTCAACAATCAATAAATATTAGATTTAATAATTGTGAAGTTCTTGATGATTGTGGTGATTTCAATAAAACTCTAACTCTTATTTCTGAAGCTAGAAAAAAGTTTCCAAATAATAATTTCTATCCTTCTGTAGAGATAAATATAGCTATGAAACTTAACAAGGTAGGTGAGGCAAGAAATAAAATTGATATTCAATTATCTAATGATCCAAACAACATTAGTTTATTATTCAATAAAGCAGTTCTCTACTATAATCTAGGTTTAGCTATAGATGATGATAAAAAAATGGATGAAAAAATAAAATTAGATAGTTTAGATAAAGTTTATGATATTTCAATAAATGCATATAAAAAAGTACTTGAAGTTGAACCAGAAAACGATAGGGCTATTTTGTATATGATTGATGCTTATAAAGCACTCGCAAAACCATATTTTGATATGGAAAGAAATTTGGATTTTCTAGCATTAAAAGGAAAATATAAAGTAGAGTCAGATAGATTAAAAAATGAAGGGAATAAAAGATTATCGGATGCAATTATTTATGCTAAAGGTTATAGAAATATGAAGGGTGATAATATTTCAGATGAGGATATAAGAAGTCTATACCCAATTTTTTCAATTGCTGAAGATTATGAGAGTTTAATATCTATTTTGAATATTTCACTTAAAAGAGACTCAACTAATATGGAATATCTAGAAGTTTTAAGAAGTGCATATATTAAAGTTAAAGACTATGAAAATGCAGAAAATATTTATCAAATAATCCTTAAAAACGAAAATTAATTTTTATTTATAAAGTTTTTAATTTCTTCTGCGTACTTTAAAAGAAGATCGTTGGGGATAGGGAGAAGAAGATTATATTGTTCAATTTTCCAAATTCCATTTTCTTTTGAAAGAACTCCAGTTCCTCTAAATAACCCATATTTTTCATTTTTTAAAATCTCATCAAACCATGCGGTATTATTATTTTTATTTAAAAACACATTTCTCTTTACAGAGTAATAAGTCCAACCGTCACCATTATTAAATCTTTGTTGAGCGTAATCTTTAAATTCTTTAATTGTCCACCTTTCATTTGCATCTGTACCAAAAAACACTGCATTTGAGTTAAATAAATCAAAATACTTATCTCCATTTGCCTCACTTGCATATTTATGTAGATTATTTAAGACTATATTAATCTTATTTTTTTCCTTATCATTATTTATTATAATTAATGATATATATATAATAAGTATCTTAATCATAATTCTTATTTAACATAATATAAATTATATAACATTTATTAATCTATATCATTATTCAACATGACTTTTTTATTCCTATTTACAATCTTCCATGCTGTATGAAATATTAGTTTAGTTCTTGATGTAATTAAATCTAATTCAATTTTTTCAACAGTATCAGTAGGTTGATGATAATCAATATGAGTTCCATTAAAATAAAAAATTACTGGAATATTTTTTTCTGCAAAATTATAATGATCAGATCTATAATAATATCTGTTAGGTCTAAATCTACCAAATTCGTAAACTGGAAAATCAGGATCGTTAAATCTATAATCTAAATTGATTTTAGAGTACTTCTTATTAACTTTTTCTGAAAGTTTATGTAAATCATCAGAAAGTATATTTGAACCAATCAAATAAATATAATTTTTGTTATTAAAATGGGCTGAATCAACTCTACCTATCATATCAATATTTAAATTAGTTATAGTTTTATTTAAAGGAAATATGGGGTTATCTACATAATATTTTGATCCAAGTAAACCCTTTTCTTCCCCTGCAACTAACATAAAAACAACACTTCTATTGGGTCTTTTTCCTTCTTTTAATGCCAAAGAAAAAGCTTCAGCTATTTCCAATATTGCGCTAGTACCAGAGGCATCATCGTCTGCCCCATTATAAATTTCTTTGTTTTTACTAATTCCTACATGATCATAATGAGCTGTTAAAATAAGATATTCATCCTTATATTTTGAACCTTCAATATATCCTATTACATTTTTTCCATTAATCATTCCACTTCTTCTCTTAACAGAAAAGGGCTGATAATAAGTTTTAACACCATCTTCTGAAATAATTTTACTTAATCCAATGCTTTTGAAATGATTTGAAATATATTCTGCCGATAAATCCATTCCTCTTGTTCCAGTTTCTCTTCCCTCAAATTCATCTGAAGCCAAAATTGAAAGATGTTTTAATAAATCTTCTTTTGTTATGGAAGATGAATATTTTTTAGAAAACCCAAATAAATTAGATGAGTCTACTAGTAAATAAAATATAATAATAATAAAATGTTTAGCTAATCTCATATTAAGATTCCTGATAATATTTTTATTAAAAATTAAATATAATCCTAATTAATTGAATAATTTAACATTAAATTCATTTTGATATGAAGAATACAATACCATTACTTTTGGCTGTTTTGATAATTATCATAGTTTTTTTCACAATTAAAAATCATAATAATAACAAAGAAATTCTTGATGATTCCGAATTTAAAATTATGGTTGAATATTTTAACAAAAAAGAAAACAATTATTCAAAAAACCCTAATAGATTAAATGAAGAATACATTACAAAAAAACTTACTGATTTAAAAGAAGAACTAAAAAACCTAAGATCTATTAATATTGAAAGTTTATCTTCTGAAGATAAAATTGATTATAAGTTCATTGAAAGTTTATTAGTTGGAAGAGAGATTGAGTATGAACATATACAATCTTGGAAAAAAGACCCAAGAGATTATATGAACTTCAGGCAAATCTCAACTAATATCAATGGTTCAAAATCTTGTGATGAAAAAATTTCATTTTTGCTTGAATACTTACTAGTAGTCAAAAATGATTTAAAATTGGGACCTCAACAAATTATTTACTATGTCCCTAGATTCCAAGAACTGGGTTTATTTATGGCAGAAAATTCAAAATCGATTTTTAAAGATGAAATAAATAGTTTTTTGAATGATATATGCGTTGCCGCATCAGTCAAAGACAAAGAAAAAATCACATCATTAACAAAAGAAATAAATATGGAAGTTGAGAATTTTATTGATTTTCTAAGAAATAAACTTCCTAACTATGAAAAATCAAGTTTTTCAATTGGTAAAGAAGCTTATAATGTAATGCTTAAAAAGCAATTTTTATTGGATTATAATGATATAACATTATGGGAATACGGATGGAAAGAATTTAATAATACAATTGAAAAAATGGATATTCTAGCTAAAGAAATTGATCCAAGTAAAACAACTAAAGAGTTACTAATTGAAATTAAAAATGAATATCCTGAACCAGATAATATGATAGAAGCTCATCAATATTGGGTTGATAAATCAGGAGAACATATTAAATCTAAAAACCTTATTCCTATTCCTTGGAAAGAAAGAGTTCAAGTTGTTGCAAGAGAAGAATATCTTAGAAAAACTTCATATTATGGTAATTTTTCTAGAACAAAAGGTGTTGATAATGAGGGTTATTTTACTTCTAAATGGAAAATTAACCCATTTGAAGATAGATGGGATCAAAAAACAAAGGATGAATATCTAGTAGAACATGATTGGGGAGTAATTATTGTAACGGCACCTCATGAAACATATGGTGGTCATCACATACAAGGATTATATCAAATGCATAATCCAAATAAATTAAGAAAAAACAATGGAATATCCTTATTTAGTGAAGGATGGGGACTTTATAATGAACAATTAATGTTAGAAACTGGGTTTTATCCAAATAAAAAAATAGAATTAAGACAACTTCAACTTAGATTATGGAGGAATGCTAGAGTCATCTATGATGTTGGGATGCATACAGGAAAATTATCATATGAAGAAGCAATTAATTTGATGACCGATAAAGTTGGTTTTTTAAGATGGGCAGCTCAATTAGAAATTGATTCCTCTTCATCAAGACCAGGGTATTTTATTGGATATTTCATTGGAATGACAGAAATTCTTAAAATGAGAAAAGAATATAAGAAATTAAAAGGTAATGAATTTAGTTTATCAAAATTTCATGAAAATTTACTAAAAATTGGAAATATGCCTCCATCTTTGATGAAAGAAGCTCTTTTCATTAATTAATCAGAAATCTTCCAAAAAGCTATTCCACCAGCTTGTTTTCCAACATTTACTGAACTAACAAGATCAAATGTTTCTAAATTAATAACATCAACAACACCTGGTTCCCCCCCCACTCCTTCTAAAGAGATAAAAGCAAATTTATTATCTGTAGAAATTGCTATTCCGTGAGATACTGTTGTTGAATTTTTAATGATTTTTAAAAGACTTTTATTTTCTAAATTCCAAATAGCAGTACTTCCCTCCCCTTTTAGGGTAGCAATTAAATATTTTCCATTAGGTGAAATTTCAACATTATATGGTCCTTTTCCTGTTTTAAATCTATCAGAAATAAGCCATGTTTCAAGATCAACCTCAATTATTTCGTTAGATCCATTCCCAGCTATGTATACAATCTCTTTAAAAGGATGTGGAATTACCCAGGTAGGTTTTATAGAGGAATGATTCATTGAATTATGCATAGAATGATCTGTTTTATTTTCTAAATTTAAGACTCTAGTAACTTTCAAACTTATTGCGTCAATCTCAAATAATTCATCTGACATCATAGCAACAGAATATTGAAATAAACCATCAGAGGATATTCTTGATCCATGAGGCATTGACCCTGTTGTAATCTTTTTAATCTCAGTCATAGATTCTGGATCTACTACAGAAACACTACTAGGTTCCATATCTCCATGTAGATTAAAATTAACACAATACAAAAGTCCAGTAGTTTTAGAAACCTGCATAGATGCGGGAAAAAGGCCAAGTGTTGTTTTACCTATTGGTTTGTTTGTCTTTGTAGAATACTTTATTAAACTACCGAAAGGATTACCATGAGCTAACGAAAGATACCAATATTCACCATTTGGATCTACAGTAATTCCATGAGGGCCTTCAATCTCTGTAGGCATTACACCAACTGCTATTCTATTTAATTCTTTAGATGTTTTTCCATCAAATTGAATTAAAGAAACAACATCATCAGATTCAGCAGCTACATAAACGTAATATGTTTGAGAAAGAAGAACATTATAATTTAACAACGCGAAGAATAAGAAAAAATATTTTCTCATTTAGTTTAAATATTGATTTACCTTAGAATTATCTGGTTTAATTGGAGATACTTTAGCAGCACCTATTCCACTATTCCAATCAGAATAAAACACATGGCCTTTATATAATTGAGCGCCCCATGTCATGGTAGAAAATGGTATATATCCATTTTTATTACCAGGAAGAATATACCCAATCTCTCTGCCTTGTTTATAAAGATCACCCATCAAATCACCACTTATATCAACAATTCTAACACCCCCAGAATACATAGCTACATATAAAACATCATCTTCAATCCAATAATTATGAGAACCATGTCCAGGTAATTCATACCTTGCTATCTCAAATGGATTATCAGGATCTGTAAAATCAACAAAATGTAAGAATCCAGCCGTTTCATTTGGTGCATTTACATCAATTCCATTTGGAAAAATTTCATCACCTAAAACAGTATAAAATTTACCTGTAGATTTACTTTTAAATGGGAAGGTTGCATGATGTGCTCCTGTTGCATAATTATAATTACCAAAAGAAACAGTGTTAGATGGAGAGCCCCCAGCAATACCGTTTCCAACATCA
>CAZYIL010000044.1:0-11010 GCA_964646945.1 uncultured Marinoscillum sp.
TGGGACGCAAGATATACACAAAACCCTAGAGAATAAGTTATCCGAATTTTTAGGGACTGAAGATACTATTCTTTATGCAGCTGCTTTTGATGCTAACGGAGGTGTATTCGAACCATTGTTCAATGAAGAAGATGCTATAATTTCTGATGAGTTAAATCATGCATCTATTATTGATGGTATCAGACTCTGCAAAGCAAAAAGGTATAGATATTCTCATAATAACATGGCAGATCTTGAAAGAAAGCCATAAAAAAATTGAAAGAAGCAAAAAATTGTAGAGCAAAAGTAATAGTTACTGATGGGGTTTTTTCTATGGATGGAACAATTGCTCAACTTGATAAAATCTGCTCTCTTGCTGAAAAATATAAGGCGCTTGTAATGACTGATGAATGTCATTCTACAGGTTTTATTGGAGAAAAAGGAAGAGGTGTCCCTCAATATCATAATGTAATCGACAAGGTAGATATTATTACAGGTACATTAGGAAAAGCTTTAGGAGGCGCATCTGGTGGTTTTACAAGTGGAAGAAAAGAAATAATAGAAATGTTAAGACAGAAATCTAGACCTTATCTTTTTTCGAATACACTTGCTCCTTCTATAGTGGGAGCTTCAATCAAAGTACTTGAAATACTTACCGAAAACAGCGATCTAAAAAATAAATTGATGTCCAACACAAAATACTTCAGAGAGAAAATGACTGAAGCAGGATTCAATATTCCCAAAGGAATACATCCAATAGTTCCCGTAATGTTATATGATGCTGGAATAGCAAAAAAAATGTCAGCAGAGCTTCTAAAACAAGGTATTTATGTTATTGGATTTTATTTTCCAGTAGTACCTAAAGGGAAAGCAAGAATAAGAGTTCAGCTATCAGCAAAACATTCAATAGATCAAATTCAAAAAGCAGTAGACACTTTTGCTAAAATAGGAAAAAAATTGAGTGTTATATAATATTTCTTATCTGATTGCAATAAGCTAAATAATAAATTAATCTATAAGTCCTTTAGTCTCTTTTACATCATGAACACGCAAAATAGATGCATTATTTTTTAAAGCTATTTTATTTAATTTAAGGCTTCCTCCCAAAGAGTTTTTTAGTGAAACATTAAATTTTTTTTGTATAAAAGATTTTCTAGATAATCCAACTAAAATTGGTGAATCCAAAATAGAAAAATAATCTAGGTTATCAAGTATCTCAATATTTTGATCATACGTCTTAGCAAAACCAAACCCTGGGTCTATAATTATGTCTTTCATTTTGAGAGAATGCAATACCTCTATTTTCTTTACAAAAAATGAGATCATATCTGACAAAAGATTATTATAATTTGTAAAATTCATCATCGTTTTAGAATTTCCTCTATTGTGCATGAGAAC
The DNA here is from genome assembly GCA_964646945.1 of uncultured Marinoscillum sp. Lineage (GTDB taxonomy): Bacteria > Bacteroidota > Bacteroidia > Cytophagales > MED-G16. The sequence continues at coordinate 1,378 of CAZYIL010000044.1, forward strand.
ATATGGTAACTTTAACTTAGAAACAACTTCAAACATTTTACTATCAAACTCACCTGCTGAAACATCATTAACCATATCGATGCCAACATCGAAACATCTTTTTACAATTTGTGATCTAAATGTATCTACAGAAATGATTATATCAGGAAAGTTTTTTCTTATTTCTTCTATTATATCTCCAATTCTTTTCCATTCTTCTTCCAAATCAACATTTTCAGAACCTGGTTTTGTTGAACAACCTCCTACATCAATAATTTTGGCACCATCATCAATCATCACTTCAGTTTTTAATAATGCTTTTTTTTTATTATTAAATATATTGCCATCATAAAAAGAATCAGGAGTCAAATTTAAAATCCCCATAATTATTGGATTAGAAAGATCAATTAAATTACCTTTTATATTAAGAGTATTTTTTACAAAGAAATCATCAATTTTTGAAATCGATTTCATAATTTTAGATTTAAATTAAATTAATAAGAATTGGAAGCATCTACAATTGTTGAATACAAAAATATAATTTCTTCATGTAAAAAAATTTTTATAAAAAAATATAAAGACTATGGTTCAGCATGGAGAATACTAAGGTTACCGTCAATCACAGATCAAATATTTATTAAAGCGCAGAGAATAAGAACTATTCAAGAAAAAAATTCAATGAAAGTAAATGAAGGAATTGAAAATGAATTTATTGGTATAATCAATTATTCAATGATTGCAATTATCCAATTGAATTTTGAAAATGATGAAAGAATTGAAATTCCTATTAAAGAATTAGATCAATTATATGATAAATCTTCTACAGAGACAATTAAATTACTGGAAAATAAAAATCATGATTATGATGAAGCGTGGAAAGATATGAGGGTAAGTTCTATGCTGGATATCATATTAATGAAATTATATAGAACTAAACAAATTGAGAACAATAAGGGAAAAACAATAATTTCTGAAGGTGTCAAGGCTAACTATCAAGATATTATTAATTATTCTGTTTTTTGCTTAATTAAAATTTCAAGTCAATGACAAAAATATTGTATGCACTTTCAAGATATTTTGTAGGAGGATTATTTATTTTCTCAGGAGTAATAAAAATTAATGACCCTGTTGGAACACAAATTAAACTTGAAGAATATTTTGAAGTTTTTAGTTCAGATTTTACACCGCTGTTTGAATATCTTGTTCCTTTTGCATTAATAATTTCGGTCATTCTATGCACACTTGAAGTTGTTATAGGAATCGCCCTTCTTCTAAATTATAGAATGAATTACACAAGCAAGGTTAGTTTGTCTCTAATTATATTTTTTACTTTTCTTACTTTTTATTCAGCATATTTTAATAAGGTAACCGATTGTGGTTGTTTTGGTGATGCCATTAAATTAACACCGTGGGAATCCTTTACAAAAGATATAATCTTATTGTTATTTTCTTTAATTATTTTTTTTCTTTCAAAGAAATATAATAATCAAAAAGGTTTAATTTATATTAAAATTCTTGATTACAATAACTCAATTTTTCTAGATAAAATAGTTATTGGTTCATTTATGATTTCTTTACTTATCAGTATTTATGCAATAAATTTTCTTCCCTTTATTGATTTTAGAGCTTATAAAATTGGCAATAACATACAAAAAGAAATGTTGCCTTCAGAAGAATTAATTTATTCTTATATCATGGAAAAAGATGGTAAAGAATATTCATTTGGTTCTTATCCTGAAAATGAATCTTATACTTTCAAAGAACTAAAATTACTTAATCCTGAAGCACAGCCTACAATAACTGATTATAGCATATGGAATAACAATATAGATTTTACAGAAGAATCCTTAAAGGGAAATAAATTAATGATCATAATACATGATATAGAAAAGATTGATAAAACTATAATACCAAAAATTGTAAGGCTAGATAAATTTATTTCTTTTTGGGTAGAAACAATTATTGTTACATCATCGGATCCAAATTCATATAATAAATTTATGAAAGAATCAAATTTGGAAATTAAAACTATGTATGCAGATGCTACAGTTTTAAAAACCATAATCAGGTCAAACCCTGGTTTTTTTCTTATGAGACATGGAACCGTTAGGGGAAAATGGCATTATAATAAATTTCCTGATCCTGAAGAAATATTAAGAAAAGTTGATATCAAAATTTAATTTCAATCAATGATAAAAAGTTTAAAAGTTTTTCTGGTTGGTATGCCTTCCTGTGGTAAATCAACTCTAGGGAAAATTGTATCTGAAAAAACAAATTTAAAAATGATAGATTTAGATGAGGAGATAGCTAAGTTAGAAAACCAATCTATTAAAAAAATATTCGAGCTAAAAGGTGAAAGTTATTTTAGAGGAATTGAAAATAAAATTCTTAATAAAATTATTAAAAAAAATAAATCTTTTATAATGGCTACCGGAGGAGGAACTCCCTGTTTTAAAAACAACATTGATCTCATTAATAAAAGTGGTGTTTCCATATATATTTATACTTCGATTGATAAATTAGAAAAAAGATTAACAGATGATACAAAAAGACCTTTAATAAAGACTGATTTTATAAAGAAAGAGTTTGTAAATGAACTATATAATAAAAGAAAAGTGTATTATAAAAAATCTAAATTCATACTTTCTGAAAATAAAAATCAAGTAGAAGAAATTATTTCAATAATTGATAAACTTAAAACCTAGAGAAAATATTATTGAATTTCTATAATAATTAATTCTCGCAATTGGTTCTCTTGTTCCGCCATAACTATATGGAGAAATCCTATCATCTTTTTTTTCTCTTCTATAAGAAATATCTATACTCAACTTATCTCTCATATATCCAACCCCTAAGGTTTTAACAGATCTACTTTTATCATACTGATTCATGTATTCTAAATCTTTGTCATAAGGATTATCCAATAGTTGATACCCAGCTCTAAAATAAAAATGATTTTTGATTCTAGCTTCTGCTCCAATTCTATAGTGTGATGTTGGCCTATAAATATCTGCTATAACATCATTATCCAATGAAGCATCAAAGTTGCCATCCGATTTTATTTTGGAAATAGAATAATTAACAAAATCAATATCTGCAGAAATAAAACCATATTTTTTAATAAAAATAGTAGCCCCCAAACTAAGTTTACCTGGGGTAATTAAAGTATAACGAGTATTTTGATTCGGAGTACTTGATTGAGCATAGGATAATATAGTGTCCTCAGGAGCAAAATAATAATTGAAATAATTAGATTTTAGAGTAGAAAAACTCTCTTCTTTTAATCTATAATAAGTTTTTGTGTTATAACTTATCCCAAAATTAATGGAAGGAGAAGGTTTTATTATAAAACCTAATACACTCGAGATACCAGACCCAGTAATTAGTAATCTGTCTTCCAATGATAAGTAATCTAAAATGTTTTCTGAACTCCACTTATCATTTTCAAAAATCTCAAATTGATTTTCAGTATATAGTCGTTCTTGATCAAAATATATAGAATTAACAATCAGGCTTGCTCCAAAAAAAACATTATCTTGATAATTTCCACCAATAGAAAAAGACAGTTGATTTTGATTCCCTTCATTATAAATCATTTCTTTTTGAAAAGGAAACCCCGATATGAAAGAATAATATAAATTATCATTGGCTCCAGGATTAATTATATAATGATCATATGCTTCCTGAATCAATTCTAACCCTGGTATTGAATTTGAATTTCCTATCTGCGATATTGGTATGCCTTGAGCTTCTTTTAGAAAATAATCAATAATAGAATTATCATTATTAAACCCGTTATAAAAAACCGTTTCCTTAAAATCATTAATTCTATTATATCCAATTCCAACATTAAATTTTATACAATCTGAACAATTTGGATCAAAAGATTTTTTACCTATAGCAAATACAATCCCTAAATTATCAAACCCTAAATTGGATGTAGATGATTTAGATGATTCATCTCTAAATAATGAAGAAGACTTTAGAAATGATGAACTAGCAGTAAAAGATAGCATGTTAGAATTAAAAAAACCTAAACCAGCAGGGTTCCCAGAAATTGATGATACATCACCACCTAGTGAAGTATTAACGCTTCCAAGAGATTGAATTCTAGCACTACCTCCAGAAAAAGTCTGACCAAATCGAATTGCATCATTATAATATCCATGTTGAGAATAACAAAAAAATGAGCAAAACAATATCATGCTTAATAAAAATATAAGCTTAAAAAACTTCATATATTATTTAATTAATTTACGCCTCTAGAAGAGCCCCCTTTTGATGAACCAGAACTACTAGTCCCCCCAGATGATGAACTGCCTCCAGATGATGATGAACTGCCTCCAGATGAAAAACCTCCTCCTCTTGAAAAACTTCCGCCACTACTATTGTAACTATTAGATCTTCCTCCATTTGAACCAGAATTATAACGACTTCCATCACTTGAAAATGAAGATCTATTATTGTAAGAAGATCCTACTCCTCTACTATTATATGATTCTTTAGAATAACTGTAATTTTCTCTTCTACCTGAATCATTAGAACCCATACCTCTACCTCCTCTTGATGAACTATAACTAGAGTTTTCAAAATTACTTCCCCTGTTTATATTTGATCGAAAATCATTTTGATTATAACTAGAATATATATTAGAAATTTTTCTATTAGAATTTCTGTTTTCTAAAAACATACTTCTATTACGAGAATATTGATTTTTAACTCCTTCTTTTAAAACTGCTCTTGATCTAATACCTTGATCGGAAGTTTCTATTTTAGTCACTCTGTTTCTCAAATATTCATTTTGAGAATTAGATCCTCGTTGTCTTGAATTATCAATTTCTCCGTTTCGTTCAGATTCACTTAATGATCTGCCTCTTCTGACAAAAGATTCAATATTTTCACCGCTAATTGTTCCGCCTTCTCTTGAAATTCTTGGTCCTCGAGAAAAATTTGATGAGTTACTATTATTAACTGCTTTATTATTATTGTTTGTATAATGAAAACTATTAAAACCATTATAGTATCCATTATAATATCCATTATAATATCCAACATATATAGAATTATATCCATAACTTCTTCCCCAATAATCAATAGGTGAAATCATCATAGTATTTCCATATAGCATTGAATAATACGGATCTGTAAAAATAATTAGTGGATCTGAAAAATAAGAAGATCTTCCAAACCTCATCCACCATTTACTTTTATTCCAAAAAATATTTGATAAACTCCAATTTGAATAATAACCATTCATCATAAATCTTTCATATGCAAACGGATCATAATATCCACTATTAAAAGAATTACTAAAATAATTCATATAATATGGTTGATTTCCCAAAGAATTATTTCTTAATCTTTCATAATAATTATTATTAACTGGTCTAACAAAAAGATTATCTCTATTATACTTTAAAGATCTTTCTATCATCTTTAATCTATCACTCTCTTTATTAGAAGCATTGTTGCTGTATTTATTTAAAATATCTTTATCCAAATCAACCTTAGAATTATCATTTAGAGTATTTAATTGATTTCTATAGTCTTGTAAAATCTCTTGGGTAGAATTTATTTTTTTATTTTTATCGATCGATCTTTTTCTGTCATTTTTATTAAAATATAAATCATCTTTTTCCTGAGAAAATGAAATCAACGAAGAAAATAAAAAAAAGAAAATTAAACTGTATGAAATTAACTCTTGAAAAGATAATTTAATTTTTTTCATATGAAATATATTTATATTAGTCTCAAATATATAACGAAAATGTATTATTTATGTTACATTGATCATTAATTTAGTTTTAAGAGTGCATTAATTAATAGAAAATATGAGCAAAGGAATCCCAAATAGAAAAGAAGATTTTTCAGGTTGGTATAATGAGCTAATAAAAAAAGCTGATCTAGCTGAAAATTCTCCAATCAGAGGATGCATGATTATTAAACCTTATGGTTTTTCAATATGGGAAAATATGCAATCCAGATTGGATAAAATGTTTAAAGACTCTGGACATAGCAATGCTTATTTTCCTCTTTTTATTCCAAAATCATATTTGAATAAAGAAGCTGATCATGTTGAAGGATTTGCCAAAGAATGTGCAGTAGTTACACATTATAGATTAAAAAATGACAAAAATAAAAAAGGCTTAATTGTTGATCCAAAAGCAAAATTGGAAGAAGAATTAATAGTGAGGCCTACATCAGAAACAGTTATTTGGAATAGTTATAAAAACTGGATTCAATCTTATAGAGATTTGCCTATATTAATAAATCAATGGGCAAATGTTGTTCGCTGGGAAATGAGAACTAGATTATTCTTAAGAACCTCTGAGTTTTTATGGCAAGAAGGACATACAGCCCATTCCAATAAAAATGAAGCAATCAAAGAAACGTTAACAATATTAAACATATATTCTGATTTCTTGGAGCAATATATGGCCATTCCTGTTTTAAAAGGTATTAAATCTGATTCTGAAAAATTTGCTGGAGCTGTTAATACCTACTGCGTAGAAGCTTTAATGCAAGATGGAAAAGCATTACAGGCAGGAACTTCACATTTTTTAGGTCAAAACTTTGCAAAAGCATTTAATGTACAATTTGCTAATACTGATGGAAATATGGATTTTGTATGGGGAACATCCTGGGGTGTTTCAACAAGACTAATAGGAGCTTTAATAATGTCTCATTCTGATGATAAAGGATTAATTTTACCTCCAAACCTAGCGCCTATTCAGGTAATCATGATCCCTATTTTTAATGATGAAAGTGAATATAAAATAATTATCACTACCTTAGAGAAGTTAGCAGATAAATTGAAAAAATTAAATATAAGTTTCAAAATTGATGATAGAAAACATCATAAGCCTGGATGGAAATTTGCTGAATATGAAATGAAAGGAATTCCTTTAAGGATTGCCATGGGCCCAAGAGATTTAGAAAAAAATACTTTAGAAATTGCAAGAAGAGATAATCTAGAAAAAGAAGTAATTAATATGAATAATGCTGGAAAGAAAATTCAGTCTATTTTAAAAACAATTCAAAAAAATATTTTTCTTAAAGCAAAAAAGCACAAAAAGGAAAACACACATACTGCAAAAAATTATGAGGAATTCAAAAATTTGATAAAAAATAATTCTGGTTTTGTTTATGCTCATTGGGATGGAACTAGAGAAACAGAAGAAAAAATTAAACTTGAAACTAAAGCAACAATTAGATGCATACCACATGAAGATAAGACTGATTCTGGAAAATGTATTGTGACTGGAAAACCTTCAGATCAAAAAGTCGTATTTGCTAAGGCATACTAATAATATCAAATAATGGAGTGGACAATAATAATAAGTCTTTTAATAATTGGAATATTTTTAATTCTGATTGAAATAATATTTATTCCTGGAACAACAATTTTTGGAATTCTTGGATTTTTTACTTTTTTATTATCAAGCTATATAGCTTTTAATTCATTTGGTGCTCAAATAGGTTTAATTGTTCTTTCTGTTTCTGGTATTATCTTATTAACCACAATCATATATATGCTTAAATCTAAGACATGGGAAAAATTATCTCTACAAAAAGTAAACAGCTCAAAGTTCAATAAAGGAAAAACAAAATCATTAAATATAGGAGATACTGGAAAAACAATATCGTCACTAAAACCATATGGTAAAGGGATTTTTGATGGAAAAATTTATGAAATAAAAACAAATGGAAATTTTGTAAAAGAACAAAATAAAATAAAAATAATTAATATCTTGCATAACAAAATTATTGTAGAAAAATTATAAAACTTTATATATGATATTAACTGCTTTAGCAATTTTCGGAATAACCTTACTCATATTTATCTTTTTATATTTTGTTCCTGTAAATCTTTGGATAACAGCTATTTTCTCAGGTGTAAGAATAGGTTTATTGGAATTGGTTTTTATGAGAGTTAGAAGAGTCCCCCCTTCGATTGTTGTAAATTCTCTTATAACAGCAACTAAAGCAGGCCTGACAATTAAAGATGATATTGGAACATCAGATAGAAGGTTACAAGGACCTGATCTTGAAACTCATTATTTAGCAGGAGGTGACGTTAAACAAGTTATAACTGCACTTATTTCCGCTGAAAAAGCAAATATTGAATTGACATTTAAACAAGCAACTGCTATAGATTTGGCTGGTAGAGATGTGTTTGAAGCAGTAACAATGTCTGTTACACCTAAAGTTATTAATACACCAAGTGTGGCTGCAGTGGCTGCAGATGGGATTCAATTGATAGCAAAGGCAAGAGTTACAGTAAGAGCAAATATAGCACAACTTGTTGGTGGCGCTGGTGAAGAAACAATTCTTGCTCGTGTAGGAGAGGGTATAGTTTCATCTATAGGTTCCTCTATAACTCATAAAGAAGTTTTAGAAAACCCAGATAAAATATCTAAATTAGTACTTGGAAGAGGTTTGGATGCAGGAACAGCATATGAAATACTTTCTATTGATATTGCTGATATAGATATAGGAAAAAATATTGGTGCAATTCTACAAACAGATCAGGCAGAAGCAGACCTTAAAGTTGCTGAAGCTAAGGCTGAAGAAAGAAGAGCTATGGCAGTTGCTGCAGAACAAGAAATGATTGCTAAAGCACAAGATGCTAGAGCCAAAGTTATTATGGCTGAGGCAGAAGTTCCAAAAGCAATGGCCGAAGCTTTCAAAAAAGGAAATTTAGGAATTTTGGATTATTATAAATTCCAAAATATTCAAGCAGATACAGAAATGAGAGAAAGTATTGCTGATAAAAAACCAAAGACCACTGGTAGAAGTGGGAAGAGTAAATCAAAATCACAATAAAGATAGTTTGTAGGATTTAATGAGTTTTGGAGGAAGAGGAAGGTACCCGTTATTAAACAATAATTTATTTTCTTTTTTGGTCTTCTTCAAATGAATAAAATAACTTCCTACTTTTTTGATTTCTATAAAATCATCGATATCATAAAAGTCATCAGTATGTACTTGATTAGAATCAATTAACAAGCTGGATTTTGCTCTTTTTTTAATTTCATTTTGGTTTGAGCCTATTAAAAATTTATTTTCATGTAATTCAGTAAATTTATTCATCTCATAACCACCTAGATTAATAAAATATAATCTATTTAAATCATTAGATTTTTGTTTTTTTAATAGAACTTCATAACCATCAATATTATCAAGATTAACCCATGAATCAATATGCAATCTATCAGGCAATCCAAACCATTTGTTAAGCAAATCATTATACGTATCTTCAATTTTATTACCATAAGAAAAAACTACATCATGTAATTCTGTATTACATTTTTTCGCTCTTCCTCCTAAATAAACTGCAAATAACTTCATATAAATAAATATAAAAAAAAAGCCCCAATTATGAGGCTTTTTAATAAATATCTGGCGACGACCTACTCTCCCACTGGTTACAGTAGTACCATCGGCGCTGATGGGCTTAACTTCTTTGTTCGAAATGGAAAAAGGTCTAACCCCACCGCAATAGTCACCATAAAATCTTAATATCGTAACATTATGCGAGTAATGTAGAAATTAATTAATAAAACACACATTCAAAGGAAGTTACGGGTAATTAGTACTGCTCAGCTTTGATATTTCTATCTTTACACCTACAGCCTATCAACGTCCTAGTCT
>CAZYIL010000045.1:0-10943 GCA_964646945.1 uncultured Marinoscillum sp.
AATTTTAATTTTTCTTCATTAGTAAAATTACACAAATATGTTGCACAAAAAATAATGTTAGAATGACTAATTGACTTATTAGGTGCCTTTTTCAAAGATTTTTTAAATGAATCATATGCTTTATATGGTTTTCTTAAAGAGGCAAAAACTTCCCCGAGCCCATTATGAGCACTTGAAAAATCATTACTTATTTTTATAGCTTCTTCATAGTATTTTTTAGCCTTCAAAAATTGATTAGTTTTATTAAATATATGACCATACGAAGTATATATATCTGGTAGATTTTGAGAGTTACTAGAGGTAATTTTCGTTCCTCCGATTTTCAAAATTTCTAAAGCATCGTTATATTCTCTTAATTCGAAATAGGTTAAGGCAAGATTTGAATATATTTCTACTGTATCAGGAGATTTTTCTAATGCATTTTTTAGAAATTCTAAGGATTCTTCATATTTTCCTAAGTTTCTTAAAGCGTTACCAAGATTATTCATGCTTATAATTAAATTAGGATTTAATTTAAGGGCATACCGAAAATTTTTTTCTGCATTGACATGATCATTTATTGAGGCATATGCGGTTCCTAAAGTATCAAATGCTGCTGGACTTTTATTATTTATTTTTACCGCTTTTTTTGCGTGATCTAATGCCTTCATAAATTCTTGATCTTTTTTTAATATATCTGAATAAACTCTATGTGCCTCCCCATATTCAGGGTTTATTTCTAGAGTTTTTATAATGGCTTCCTCAGCTTTATTTATATTCCCTATTAAGTTTTCATAAACAGCATAAAAGAGCCATGATGTTGATCCTCCAGGAAAATCGCTAAGCATCTTTTCTACAACAAATTTAAATTCTTTTATGTTATTCGAATTAATATTTTCAATTGCCTTATTAAGTAAATTTAAATCTGGTTCTTTTTCATTTGTATTTTTATCTTTTTTGGACATTTATTTTCTTGATGCCCAAAAGATATACATTGATGAAAATATTAGGTGTTGATTCTTTTCAATCTCATTCCAATTTAGTAAATTTGACGCGGTTAAATCTTCAGGGTGAAGATTTCTATAATAATTTTTTAAATCAAGATACTTATTATCAAATTCTAAAAATTTTAATCCATTTTCTTCTAGTAAATTCTTTACCTCGAGTAAATCATAATTAATTTCTCTTGGATGAAATAATAAATCTCGTAACTCACTTGCGGAATAAAAATCAGCAGAATTCTCTATATCTTTCTTGTATTTACTATCAATATAAACTTCTTTATTTTTTATTCCTTTTCTTAATTTTCTTATGTCATCTATTTGATTTGTTAAATTATTATTTTCAATATACTCCTTAATAAATTTAAGCCCTCTTCTTGCGTAAGAACTGTAAAGGGCAAGTTTAATTACCCCTCCTTCAGCTAACAACGATACTAACTTATTAAGCCCTTCACTTGGGTTTTGCATATGATGCAAAACTCCACAGCATGTAATAATATCAAATTTTTGTTCTATCTCATCTAAATTTAGTATATCAGATTGTAAAAAAGTAATATTATTTATATCGTTATATTTTGCTTTTAGAGAGGCATATGCAAGGCTTTTAAAACTTAAATCAATAGCTGTAATATTTGAATTCTGATACATTGTAGCCATTCCTAAAGGCTCTTGCCCTGTTCCACACCCTGCAATTAAAATATTATATTTTTTTAATCTATCAATTTTATTCAAAGTTTCTGTAGAGAAGTTAACTTTTGCAATATTGCTAAAATCTTCTTTAGTAAAATTATGTTTCCATAAGGGGTAAGGGAATTCTTCATATTGGTTCCTTACATTAATTGAGGTAACATCTTCGATTGCTTTTAGCGATGGTATTTTTTTTGCTTCTTCTTCTAGTTTTATAGGTTGATCTATTTGAATTTTAACTATTTCTTTAATTTCTCCAAGATAATCAAGATTTTCTTTAAATATTTTTATAATTTCATCATATTCATTTATTCTAAAAAAACAGCTATAAATCAAACATTCTTTAAGAGCTTTGCCATTATCATTACTTATTATTTTATTTATTAATTTATCTAATAATTCCCTCTCTTTCCCGCTAACCTCCCATATATATCCGTTATATTCACATTGTATTGATAGAGCGCAAAGTAATTTTAAATAATCTTGAGATGTTTCATTTTTTTCAAATATATTAAACAGAATAAATTTCCTTATTTTCGTGAAAATATTCTCTAAATATTTACTCGTGATGATATTTTTCGATAAATATAATAAAAAAATTTCTGAATTAATTAATTTGTTAAATTTTTTACATTCAAAAATTGAATCATCATTTTTAGTAAGATCCGAAATTAATTTCGCATCAATAAGAGTTGTTTCAGTAAGATTATTTTGATTAAAAATATCTTTATTAAAGTAATCTTTGAATATTAGTTTTACGAAATTATCGTTCAATGTTGGTTTTTCTGAATCTATCTTTAATATCAATTCAAGAGAATTTAATATTTCTCTATTTTCTTTTGGATATTCATCCTTTTTAATTCTATTAAGGGCCTTACAAAAGGTTACTACAGGGGATATACTAAATTTATCGCTAATTTTAAACGCCATACTAGAATATTCTAGTGCTTCTAAATTAGATCCTAAGATTAATAAAAAATTACTTAAATTTGATAGAACAGACAAATTTAATTCAGTTGTTACACATTTCTTTAAACAATCTACTGCTAATTCCCTCTCTCCTTTATTCCAGTAAATGAAAGATATATTATTGAAAGCACCAAGGGTTGGTTTTAAATTAATAGAATTATTATAACTAATTATTGCTTGATCGACATTTTCCAATTGCTGATAAACAAATCCTAAATGAAAATGCAGTAAGTGGTCATCATCTTTGATTTCTAAAGCTTTTTTTAGATAAGATTTAGAGGATTCTAATTTATTTTTCTTTAAATTTATAATCCCTAAGAATGAGAGGGATTCGTAGCAATTTGGATCATTAGATAGAATTTGATTATATAATTTCTCAGCATTTATTAAGTCATTGTTTTTATAACTTTCTCTTGCCTTATCCTTTATTTGAGAGCTGTTTTTTTTGGCCATTATTCAATAATTTAATCTTTTTCAGGTTTTGGAAAGTGAAACCAGCCAGTAATTATATATTTTTCACTATTAACCGGATTTCCTTTGTGAGCATGCGTCCATTCTGCAGGCCAAATTATTGTTTTTCCTTTTTCTGGTTTTATACTTAAGTCAAAGTGTAAGAAGTCAGTATATCCTCCGTCCTCAACATCATTAAGATATGTCATCCAAGCTAAAGCCCTATGAGATGTTGCAAGATTTTCTTTTTCTGTATGCCAAGTATTATAATGGCCTCCAATATGATATTTTTGTATGTTGAAAGGACCAACATACATATCATTCCATCTACCTTTAATAAATGGCCAACATTCAAGATAGTCGTGATAGCACTCATTTAACAATTCAAAATAGTCAATAAAGCATTTATTACCTTTATCATTTATATCTTTTGGTAAAATTGTAAGATCTGTAGAATTCTTTTTATTAATATCTACATCGCCGTATCCCGCTACTCCAATATCATGTTTGTCTTTATTAATTTCGAAGTTTTTAATTAATTCTTCCATTAATTCATCAGTATTAGATTTCCAACAACCTATAAAATTTATTTTTTCTTTTCCATCTATTTGGATTCTTTCTATCATAATTAATTTTTTACCTCATATGGTTCAATATTATTACTATTTTTAAAGACTATAACACCTGCTGTACTCTTTGATAACTCTACTGCTTTATTAGTTTCGCCAGTCCTATAATAATAAATTGATAAATTTTGTTTAGTTCCTTCATGATCTGGGTCTATTTCTAATGCTTTAGTTAAATATTCAAAAGCTTCTTTATATTCTAATTTAATAAGTTTAATTGCTGCTAGCCCCCTATAACCTGCTGGGTGATTTGTGTTAATTTCAATTATTTTTTTATAATAAGATTCTGAATTATTTAAATCATTATTTTCTTTATATAATTTAGCTAGATTGACATAAGCTGAAATGAAACTTGGATTTAAATCTATCGTTTTTAATAAATCTTTTTCTGCTTCTTTAAAATGACTCAATTCAATATAAGAATTTGCGCAATTGAAAAATATTAAGTGATCATCAGAGTATATTTTTTTTGCTGAGTTTAAAATGTCGATAGATTTTTGAATCTGACCATTTTTTTTGTAGATAATACCTAGATTTATAATAACCTCAATATCGTCAATTTTAATCTTTAAAGATTTTTCATAAAGAGAAATGATTTCTTCATAAGATATTTTATTGGATTTAATATCTTCTTTAATAATAGTTAGTAGTTGAGCGTAAATTGATAATAAGAAAGGTTCCTCTTTGTGTAGATTTATAGATTTTTCTAACCTTGATTTGAGCATATTAATTTTATGATGAATGGGATCTTCATCTGAAAAATTTAATCCATTCTTAGTATCATTTTTTTGTTTTTTTAGAAGTTTGTTAATATTATCTCTTTCTTGCTTAATTTCATTAAATTCGATAAATTTTTGCATATTATTTGTTATTTTATTTTTATTTTCTTCATCAATTATTGAATCATATTCATCATATATTTTTTTTGCTTCTTTGATATTTTCGGAAAAGAGATAGGATTCAATTAATGAAGTTAGGTATTGTGAAGAGCGGTTTAATTCAAAAGCTTTTCTGAAATATTTTGAACTCTGCAGATATTTCTTTTTAGTAAAAGATATTACGCCTAGATTGTAAATTGCTTGATAATTCTTTTTATCTAAATCATAAATTTTTTTATAAAAGTCTATGGCCTGATTATATTCTTTTTTGACAAAAAGATTTAAGGCTTCTTTATGATATTCATCAATTTTTTTAGACATTTTCAATAGCTTTTCTTTGTTATTTATCTTTATATTATAGTTAATAAATAAAAAACATGAATTGGAAATTTAATGCATCCCCATTTTATAGATAAAAACAGTGAAATAACCATAAATTATTTTGATGAAACTGAATTTCCACTCATTCTCTCCCTTCCTCATAGCGGTAGAAATTATAAAAAAAATTTTCTTTCTCAAATTAATATCGATATAGATGAATTAAGAATTTCTGAAGATATTTATTTAGATAAATTATTTTCCGAATGTTTAAAAATGCCCGTAAATTCAATGTTTGCTGAATTCCCTAGGGTTTATGTTGATGTAAATAGAGAGAGGTTTGAGATTAGTAATGAAATTTTTAATAATTACCCAGAGAAAATAAATTTCTTTAATTCTGATTTAGCGAATTCAGGAATTGGGGTGATTCACACTAATTCTTCAAATGGGACTTTTTTTTATAATAAGAAAATTAATTGGGAGAGTTATATTGCTCGTTTAGAGAGTAAATATGATCCTTGGTACGAATCTTTGGATAAGATAGCTTTAAAGATGCTAGAAAAATTTTCTAAAATCTTAATCCTAGATTGCCACTCAATGCCAACTCAATTATTTAATAATGGGAAGAAAACCAATTTTGAATTTGTAATTGGTGATTATAATGGCTCTTCATGTAGTTCGCCAATAGTTAATTTTTTGAAAGAATATGTTACAAAAGAAGGTTTTAAAGTGGGATATAATGAACCTTTTTCAGGAAAAAATATTCTAAAAACTTTTGGTAAACCTAATAATGGTGTAAATGCTATTCAGCTTGAGATTAGTAAGGGACTATACATAGATGAAAAGAATTTTCACCTAGATAATATTAAAGAATTACAATTTTTTTTAAAAAACTTAATATCCGCATTAAGTGAGTTTATAATTTTAAATGAAGAATTTTTAAATGTCGCAGAATAAGAAGAATAATTATATTTATAAAGAAAATGAAATTGATATCTTTATAAACACTTTACTTGATAAAATATCCGTGGAATCTTTAAATTTTTTTAATTCTGAATTAGATATAAAAAATAAAGGAATTGATAATTTTGATCCTGTTACCAATGCGGATATTGAAATTGAAAAAACTATTAGAAGCGAAATAAAGAAAGAATTTCCAAATGTATCTATTTATGGAGAAGAATTAGATTCTGAGTTAAGAAAAGATGAAACTTATTTTGTTATCGACCCTATAGATGGTACAAAATCTTTTATTTCTGGAATACCCACCTGGTCAACTTTAATTGGTTTTATTAAGGAAAAAAAACCGACAATAGGATTTGCTGATTATCCAGCACTAAAAGAAAGATATATAGGAATTACAAATGGTTCTTTTTTAATAAAAAATAAAAGTAAAAAGAAGATCTCTACTAGTAACAAGTCTATTTTAAAAGATTGTGTTTTATCAGCAACGGATCCAATTACAATGTTTAAAGATAATTTTAACTTATTTAAAAAAGTAGAAGATGCTGTCTCATTGTCTAGATATGGTTTGGATTCATATGCTTATTGCCTTTTAGCATCTGGACTAATTGATATTATAGTAGAAAGTGAATTAAAAATTTATGATATTCAACCCTTAGTGCCTATTATTAGGTCTGCAGGAGGATATATTGCAACTTGGGAAGGTGACGAACATATTTTAGGAGGTAGGGTCATAGCCGCTGCAAATAAAGATTTATTTTTGCAAACCCAAAAAGTTTTACTAGGATAATAAAAGGAAATTAATTATGGCTTTTTTTACACCCTCACCAAGATTTGTTTTTGGAGGAGCACAAAAATTAAAGGATTGGCTTTATAAATTAGGTGAAATTCATAAAATAAATCAAAAAGATTCTGGGGTTTTTGCGGCTGATAATCTAATAACTTTTGGAAGAATTACTGGATTTCTTGAAGAAGAAAAATTTGCAACCATTGCAAGTAAAATTTTCTTTTCAGATGATTTACATGCCTCAATAATTTGGAGAATACATGTTTTGGCATGGGCTGTAGAACATTGTAAGCACTTGGACGGTGATATGATTGAATTCGGATGTTATGATGCTAAGGTCGCAGAGTTTTTAATAGAATATACAAATTTAGATCAAGCCAATAAAAAATTGTATCTTTATGATATCTTTGATGACCCTCCGACAGAAAAGGGACCTATGCATTCCCCTGAACTCTATAATGAAGTTGTCGAAAGGTTATCAAAATATAGTTATGTCAATGTTGAAAAAGGATTATTACCCAATAGTTTTGATCACAAAAAATTTGATAAACTTTCTTTTGTACATATGGATTTGAATTCTGCTGAAACTGAAATGTCTTTATTGGAATTATTTTTCGATAAAATTGTTCCTGGAGGAATTCTAATTTTAGATGATTTTGGGCAAAGCGCTTATAAAGAACAACATATTCAAGAAACTGATTTTTTTAATAAAATTGATTATAGTGTTGTTGAAATACCAACAGGACAAGGTATGGTATTTAAACGGTAGATGAATTTAGGAATTCATCAATCTTTTCCCACATTTTTTTACGATTTTCGTTATTTTCCATAAATATTTCATGTTTGCATTTCTCAAATTTTAAAATATCACAATTTTTTATTCTAGATGAGATTTCTAAAATTTTATTTGGATCAACAACTTTATCCTCAAGATTATTTATAATTAAAACTTTGGTTTTAATATTTTCCAACCATTTTTTTTTTCTTATATAAAGTAACCTTTTTAATACGGCTTTTGCCCAAGTGTTAGTTACGCCCCAAAGTCTAATTTCAGGCAATAGTTTGACTAAATTTTGTGTTCTCTTATATCTTATAGGATCAGTTGTTAGATCATTATTTTTAAAAGATGTCTCTTTGCCGTAATTAGGTTTTGATCCGATAAGAAAGTCATCACCTTTTCTAAAAAATGAAGATAATCTTATTAATAAATTTAATAATCTTTCATTTTTAAATCCCAGCATTGGTGCAGATAATATTACAGCTTTAAAATCTTGATCATGATTAACTAGTGAAGATAAAATTATACAACCCCCCATCGAATGTCCAATTCCTATCAACGGTTTTGGTAAATTAGGTTTTATTATTTTTTCTATAATAAAACTTAAATCTAGATCATGAATATTAAAATCTTCAATAAATTGTTTTCTTTTATCATCTATCATTCTTTCAGACATTCCTTGCCCACGCCAATCGAAACAGACAACACAAAAACCTCTATCAATAAATTCTTGTATGGTTTCATAATATTTTTCAATAAATTCGTTGTGCCCTTGTTGAAGAAGTACTGTTCCTTTACATGAATCTTTTTCTGAGGGATTTTTCCAAAAAGCCAATCTTATTCTTTTGCCATCTTCCATGGAAACGAAGATTGAAGAAATTCCTTTAGGTGCTTTGTAATTATCTAGCTCTAAATAAGGAGCCTTTTGATATTCTAACATTTTATATACATTGAATAATTATTTTTCTTATTTATCATAGCAAAAAAATGAAGAGAAAAACAATGTCTTGGGAAAAAGATGTAAAAGAAATAAAAAAAAGAGAAAAACTTGCCTTAAATCAAGGTGGAAAAGAATCTATAAGAATTCAGCATGAAAAAGGAAGAAAAACTTTAAGAGAAAGACTTAATATTATTCTTGATAAAGATTCTTTTAATGAGATAGGTAAAATCTCAGGTTCACCAAAATATAATGATAATGGTGATCTTGAAGATTTTGTACCTGGTAATTTTCTTCTTGGATTTGGAAAAATAAATAATAGGCAAATAATAATAGGCGGAGAAGATTTTACCCTCAAAGGAGGGTCTCCTAATCCAGCAGGTTTAAGAAAAAGTATTTATATTGAAGAATTAGCATTAAAATACAAACTCCCTTTGATAAGGTTACATGAGGGTGGGGGAGGATCTGTCACTGGCTCAGGTGGGTCTGCAAAAAAGCCAAAGATTCCTAATAGCGAGCCCGTCTTTTCAAAAAATAGATTTCAAACACTTGCACAATGTTTAGGTGTTGTTCCTGTTGCTACTGCTGCTTTAGGTCCCGTAGCAGGACTTCCAGCAGCAAGGTTGGTAGCTTCTCATTTTTCTGTGATGACAAAGGATTCCCAAGTTTTAATTGCTGGTCCTGCTGTAGTTAAAAGAGCTTTAGGAGTAGAAACCTCAAAAGAGGAACTTGGTGGTCACGATGTTCATCTTCGTTCTGGGGTTGTAGATAATCTTGCAGATAATGAAGAAGATGCTCTTCATCAAATACAGATATTTCTTTCTTATCTACCTGATAATTATATGAATTTACCTCCTTCGATATCACCAAAAGATAAAATGGATCGGAAAGAATTATTATTATCTATAATACCTGAAAGCAGAAGAAAAACTTACAATATGCGTAAGTTGCTTAATCTAGTTCTTGATGATAATACATTTTTTGAAATGGGTAGAATGTATGGATCAAGTTTGATTACAGGTCTTGCAAGATTAAATGGGCATTCAGTTGGAATATTAGCTAATGATTGTATGTTTTATGCGGGAGCTATGACATCTGAAGCCTCTCAAAAATTAAGAAGGTTTATAGATTTTGTTAATACATTTAATGTGCCGGTCCTTAGCTTTGTTGATGAACCAGGCTTTATGATAGGGCCGGACTCAGAAAAGGCTGGTACTATTAGACACGGAACAGCTGCAATCTCTTCTTTAATGCAATCAAAAGTTCCATGGGCCAGTGTTATTGTTAGAAAAGTATATGGAGTGGCAGGTGCAGCCCATTTTGCTCCTGATGGATATGTTTTATCTTGGCCAAGCGCTGAAAGTGGAGCTCTTCCTGTAGAAGGTGGGGTTGCTATTGCTTTTAAAAAAGAGATTGAGAATGCAGATAACCCTGAACAAAAAAGAAAGGAATTGGAAGAATTGTTATCTAAAAGATCTTCCCCTTTTCCTCGTTCAGAAAATTTCTCAGTACATGAATTAATTGATCCAAGAGAAACAAGACCTAAATTAATTTCTTGGCTAGAACTAGCTATTCGCTCTCAGATACAACCAACTGAAACTTATAAAACAACAATGTTACCTTAATCAAATACGTCCGAAATCATCTTCTATTCGTTCGATATCTTCTTCAGAAATTTCATTACCTATCTGGATTTCTACTAAAGTTAAAATATGATCTTCCGTATTTTCCATTCTATGTAGATCACCTTTAGGTATAAAGATATTATCATTTTTTTCTAATTTACATTTAGAATCTTCTAAATACACCATTCCTTTCCCTGAAATTATTTGCCAATACTCAGATCTATGTTTGTGTCTCTGAAGAGATTGTTTTTTTCCAGGATTAATATTGATTTCTTTAATTTGATAACCTTTACCTTTTGCGATTATATGAAAATTTCCCCATGGCCTAGTTTCCAGATCTGATAAATGATTTTTTGTTAAATTAGAGCTGCTTTCAAGTTTATGAATTCCACCTATACCAAATTCTAAATTAATCCCTAAATCTTTACATACTTTGCTTTCTCTAATCTTATTCTCTTGGCTTCTATCTCCACCATTACAGTAACACATTGATTTACTTTTATTATTGTTGTGAAACTCAATTATTGTATTATTACTGCTATCATCATCATCATTTTTTTGTATTATCACTTTGGAAACACTTTTAAATTCCTCAAGAATAAGGGCTCTTTGTGTCTCTAACATAAAAGGTTTCCCTTTTTTTCTTCTAAGCCATTTATCACTATTAAGAAGTATGATTACTTTATCAGCTAGGTCATTTGCCTCTTTTATCATAGCAAGATGCCCTATATGAACAGGATCAAAACCACCACTTAACAAAGCAAAATCGTATTTTTTAGTCATTTATTATCAAATCTAAATCTTATTTATTAACTGAGAAAAATTTATAGCAATATGTCATAATAATCTATTGTTATATTGACATAATAGTTGCTAAGTTTTAGCTTCCGGTTTCGAAAGGTGTATTATGAAAGTTAAAAACTCTTTAAAATCGTTAAGAGGTAG
>CAZYIL010000046.1:0-10786 GCA_964646945.1 uncultured Marinoscillum sp.
ATAGTGCTAGCTTTAGCTCAGTTAGATTGAGTCTATTAGACAGAGGTTTTGTATACGCTATAGCACACATAAGAGGTAGTCAGTACCTTGGAAGAGGATGGTACGATGACGGAAAAATGTTCAAAAAGAAAAATACATTTTATGATTTTATCGATGCAGGAAAATTTCTTGTCAAAGAAGGATATGCAAATGAAAATAAATTATTTGCTATGGGTGGAAGTGCAGGAGGATTACTTATGGGTGCTGTTGTGAACATGGCGCCAGAGTTATTCAAAGGTATTGTAGCTGGAGTACCATTTGTAGATGTTATCACCACTATGCTTGATGATGACATACCATTGACAACATTTGAGTATGATGAATGGGGCAACCCTAATAATAAAGACTCCTATGATTATATGTTATCCTACTCTCCTTATGATCAAGTTGAAGAGAAAGATTATCCCGCAATATTTATAACCACAGGTTATCACGACTCTCAGGTTCAATACTTTGAGCCTGCAAAATGGATTGCAAAACTTAGAGATAGGAGAACTAATAATGAACCGTTGCTAATGTATTGTAATATGGAAGCAGGACATGGTGGAGCTTCAGGAAGGTTTGAAGCTTATAGGGAAACTGCAATGGAATATGTGTTTTTATTAGCATTGCTTGATGATTAATTAATTTAAATCATGAAAAAATGTTTTTTTACAATTGTTTGTTCTTTTATTCTTTTTTCATGTAATAAAACTTCACATCCACCTAATATTGTATTTATAATGTCTGATGATCATGCTTTTCAAGCAGTAAGTGCTTATGGGCATAACCTTAATAATACTCCTAATATAGATAGAATAGCAAAAGAAGGAGCAATATTTAACAAAGGATTTGTTACTAATTCTATATGTGCTCCTAGTAGGGCAGTAATGCTTACAGGGAAACATAGTTTTATAAATGGAAAAGTGGATAACATACAACCCTTCAATTGGAACCAACCAAATTTTGCTAAAAACCTCCAAGATGGAGGTTATGAGACTGCATTAATTGGAAAAATACATCTGAAGGGAGAGCCTCAGGGGTTTAACCATTGGTCTGTACTGCCTGGGCAAGGACATTATTATAATCCAAAATTTATACAAAATGGAGATACAATTCAAATAGAGGGACATGTTACACCCATAACTACAAATATGACTTTAGATTGGCTAAAAAATAAGAGAAACAAAAACAAGCCTTTTCTACTCCTTTATCATCAAAAAGCTCCTCATAGAAATTGGATGACTGAAGAAAAGTATCTAACTCTATTTGATGATAAAACTTTTAATCCTCCATCAAATTATTTTGATAATTACGAGGGGATGGGAACTGCAGCAAAAGAGCAAGAGATGGAAATTGATGGACATACCATGTGGGGTCATGATTTTAAGTTTTTAATTAACCCTATTACAGGAAAGAAAACGAATTTTAATAGAGAGTTAAAAAGACTTACTGAAAGGCAAAGAGAAAAATGGCTCGCATCTTACACTCCAAAAAATGATGCATTTAGAGAATTAAAATTAGAAGGTAAGGAATTGGGAATTTGGAAATTCAATAGATATCTAAAAGATTATTTAAGAACTATACAATCTATTGATGATGGAGTTGGAGAAGTTTTGAATTATTTGGATGAAAACAACCTAACAGAAAATACAATTGTTATCTATACATCTGATCAGGGTTTTTATTTAGGAGAACATGGTTGGTTTGACAAGAGATTTATGTATGAAGAATCTCTAAGAACTCCAATACTAATGAGATATCCAAAAGAAATTAAGCCTGGAATTGAAGTTAATGAATTAATACAAAATCTTGATTTTGCTCCTACATTTTTAGATTATGCTGGATTAGATATTCCTAAAGATTTACAGGGTAAATCATTTCGAAACATTGTAAATGAAAATTCCTCTGAATGGAGAGATGCAATTTATTATACATATTACGAATACCCTTCTGTTCATATGGTAAAAAGACATTATGGGGTAAGAACTGATAGATATAAGTTAATGCATTATTATTATGATATAGACGAATGGGAAATGTATGATTTACAGGAGGACCCATCTGAGATGAATAACGTATATAATAACCCTATATATAGTGATATTAGAGAGATGATGCATAATAGATTAGTAGAAATGAGAGATAAGTATGGAGATACTGACGAGTTAAATCAGATGCATCTTAATCGGTACTTGAGTGCAAGAAAAAAATAATTATTTTTTTAAATAACCAGGGCCTTTAACAAATCTTCCAGGAAATTTGTTTGTATGATTTCCATTAAGAAGAACAGGTATCCCATTAACTAATACATGTTCAACTCCTTGAGCAAATTGTAAAGGTTGATCAAAAGTTGCATAATCATTCACGTTTTCAAGATCAAAAATAACTATATCAGCATAATACCCTTCTTTTAGAAAGCCTCTATCTTTTATTCCCAAATTAGTAGCTGGAAATGAAGAAAGCTTTCTAATTCCTTCCTGAATTGAAATTAGCTGTTCATCTCTTGCATATTTACCAAGAACGCGAATAAAACTTCCAAAAGCTCTGGGATGAGTTTTAAAATCCCTACTTATATCACTATAACTTCCTGCATCTGAACAGAATGAAACCCAGGGAATTTGAATCTTTTTTCTAATATTTTCTTCAGACATGCTAAAATAAATGCACTGAATTCTATTATCATCTTCTATGACCATTTCAACAATTGCCTCTTCAGGTGATTGATTTCTTATTACAGCAGCTTCAGCAACAGTTTTACCTAAATACTTTTCTTCCATATGACCTTCTCTGAATCCTACCATCAATATTCCTTCTGGCGGTTGTTCCAATAATTCTTTTCTAATATCTGATAATAATTTTTCTCTAATGTTAGGGTCTTTCATTCTATTAATCCATTCTATATGTCCTCCTTCTTGAACCCACGTAGGGATAACACCTGTAAGCCCTGTAGAACTAGCATTATAAGTATAAATATCTGCAGTAATTCTATACCCTTCTTCTCTAACTTGATTTACCCTATAAATCAAAGAATCGAGTAGATGCCAATTAGGTTTTCTTGAAGCTTTTAAATGATATATTTCTGCAGGAATTGAAGCTTCAACAGAAATTCTAATAAGTTCTTCTAAAGCTTCCATTAATTTATTGTCTTCATTTCTCATATGGGAGATATACATCCCTCCATATTCAGAAGCAACTTTGCACAATTCGATTAATTCTTCAGTTGAAGCATAATCTGCGGGTGCATAAATTAAAGATGAACCAATTCCCATAGCTCCTTCTTGCATTGATACTCCTACTAAAGATTTCATTTTGTTCAATTCTTCTGGAGTAGCATCTCTGTTTTCATAACCAACTTCATGAATTCTTACTGTAGTAGCACCCAAAAAAGAAGCTATATTAGCTGATACTCCTTTATTTTCTAAATATTGTAACGCTTCTCCAAAAGAAGTATATGGAATTGAATCAATATTGGGGTTTCTGTCATAAATTTCATTTTTCATTGTTTCACTTAATGGGCCAGGCGATGATCCTTCACCAAAAACTTCAAGGGTAACTCCTTGTTTTAAATCACTTAAAGACCTTCCGTCGTTAACTAAACCTCCATAAGCCCAACTAAGCATATTAATAAATCCTGGAGCAATAGAATAACCACTAGCGTCAATAATAGTATCTGCTATAAACTCCCCCCCCGATCCTATATATACTATTTTATCATCTTGAATTGCAACATTCCCTTCAAATGGAGACTCACCTGTACCATCATAAATTATTCCGTTTTTTATTAGTATATCACACTTTACTTTTTGATTCTGACAGCCAATAACTATAAAAAAAGTAAAAAAAAGATTGAATAATAATCTGAGTATTAACATGTATTAATCATATAAATTGTTATTTTCAATATAATAAATATTTATTTTTAATATTAGAATCATATGAAAAAACTTTGCTCCTTTATTATCCTATTGGTTTTTTTGTCTGTATTTGATATTTCTGCTCAAAACAAACAAAATAAATATTATAAACCTATAAGATTTTCAATTGATGGGTTTACAAAGATTCCTATAACATCTAGTGAAAATTTTAATTATAGTACTGGATATGGAGGAAGTTTCGGAATGGTCTATACTTTGAATAAAACAGCAAGTTTAGAATTAAGCCTTAAGTCAGGGTATACTTTGCTAAATAATTCAAAAATGAAAACTTCCTCAGATTTAATTCCTATTTCAGTTGGTGTTGATTTTTATTTTTTTGATGAAGATTTTTCTCCCTTCGTGGGTTTACATCCAGGAATAAATTTTATAGATAATTCAATTGAAACATCTATTGTAGGTGAAATTGGAGCTTCTTATAAACAAATGAAAATATATGCTGGTTATGAATATATGGAAATTGGAAGTTTAATTAAAATTGGATTTGGGTATTTTTTTCGTCAAAGACCATGTGGTTGTTTCCCATTTACAGAATAACTTATTTATTTAACTTAGGCATAGTTTTAATAAACATTAAAATACCAATTACAACAAAAGGAATACTTAAGATTTGACCCATATTTAATTGTCCAAGCAAAGTATTAGGTATCTCGGCTTCCCATGATTCTTGGTTTTCTTTAAAATATTCAACAAAAAATCTCTGAGCCCATAGGGTAGTAAACCAAATTGAAAATAAAAAACCATTATTAAATTGATTTCTTTTATAATACCAAAGAGTAATTAAGAAAATAAAAAGAGAAAAATAAAATAACGATTCATATAATTGAGATGGGTGCCTAGCTATACCATATGTATATACTTCCCCATAATAAACATCTTTATTCTTGAAAATTGAGTATGATAACGAAGTATTAGGATCTTCATATATATGTTTTCTTATATTATCGTATCCCAAAATATATCTTTTCAGATCATCTTCATAAAATGATTTTTCAAAAGATTCATCAATAACAAATTTGTCTTGATATTTTACTGTAATGGTTATGGGAACTTTCCCAGAGGGTGTTTTATCTTTATTTTCATCACGTTTTGTAAAAGAAATTTTATCTACTCTATCACCAAATCTGTATTTAAGTATTTCATGTGCATCTCTGGCAAACACTACTCCACTGCTCGATTCCGTAGGTAAACCTATAATTTCAGAATTTGTAAAATTACCAAGCCTTATGAAGGTTCCTGCAAGACAAACTACAATACAAATAATGTCTAATAACCAAAGAAAGGATCTTTTATATTTTTTTGCAAAAATATAAAGACCTGGAATAATTGTAAAAACTGCGCCATGACTTGCAAGCCCACCTTCCCATACCATAAGTATCTTTATCGGATTAGATAAATAATATTCAGGGTCATAAAAAAGACAATGCCCCAATCTTGCTCCTATTATAGTGGTAACTACCAAATATAATGTTAATTGATCAATCTCTTTAGGGTCCTTCCCTTCTTTAGTATAAATCCAAGTAACTATTATTTGTCCTAAAATAAATCCTGAAGCAAATAAAAGGCCATACCACCTAGGTGA
This sequence comes from uncultured Marinoscillum sp., assembly GCA_964646945.1. GTDB lineage: Bacteria > Bacteroidota > Bacteroidia > Cytophagales > MED-G16. Next base: position 5,536 of record CAZYIL010000046.1, read on the forward strand.
TCCATCCAAAATAGGAATAGAAAACATCTCTGGGTTTATATTCCATATTATATATATTAATTCATTCATATTTCTAAACTAATGATCGGTCCAAAAAAACGGAGTAAGTATTAGCAAAACTGTAAAAAGTTCTAGCCTTCCTAGAAACATTAAGACACATAAAATATATTTTCCTGCAACTGGAATTTGACTATAGGTTTCAGCAGGACCAACATCACCAATTCCAGGACCAATATTTCCAATAGCTGATCCAGCTGATCCAACGGCAGTAATAAAATCTACACCTGTTAAAGACATTAATATTGTCCCTATTGAAAATAGCACTATATATAACATCATAAAAGCAAGAATATTAGTGACTATATCTCTACTTACTACATTTGAATTGAATCTTATAGGAATAACTGCAGAAGGATGTAATTGTTTTTTTAACTCTACAAAAATGTTTTTGAGCAAAACTATATGTCTAATAAGTTTTACTCCACCGGAGGTTGAGCCAGCAGTTGCTCCAAAAAACATCAGAATAAAAAATAATATAGTCATGAATGTATTCCATGAAGTATAATCCGCTGATGCATATCCAGTCGTAGTAATTATAGCGACAACATTAAACAGTGCAGATCTAAAAGTTTTTTCAATATCAGAATTATCAATATAATATAAGGTAGAAAAAACTATTAAAGTAACTATAACAAGAAATGATATATAAACTCTAAATTCTTCATTTTCAATAATTTTTTTAAATTTAAATTTTAAACCAAAATAAATTAAAGTGAAATTAGTTGCAGAAAGAGCCATAAAAAATATAATAGTATATTGAATAATAGGTGTGTCATCAAAAAACCCTATGCTTTCATTTTTTGTAGAAAATCCTCCAGTCGCCATAGTAGTCATAGCATGATTAACTGAATCAAAAAAAGTCATCCCTTCAGCATACAAAAGAAAAAATAAAATTACAGTGAAAGAAACATAAATTAACCATAATCTTTTAGCAGTATCTGCAATCCTAGGACTTAATTTATCAGGAGAAATTCCTGGAGCTTCTGCAACAAAAAGCTGCATACCACCTATTCCTAAAAACGGTAAAATAGCCACAGCTAACACAATAATTCCCATGCCACCCATAAATTGTGTTAAACTTCTCCAATACATTAAACCATAATCTAAGGAACCTTCAATGTCATCAAGAATGGTTGATCCAGTTGTGGTATATCCAGAAACAGATTCAAAAAAAGCATTAGTAAAATTAGGAATTTGATTGGTCAAAATATATGGCAACATTCCAAACAAAGAAAGAAATACCCAACTAAACGTTACGATTAAATATCCATCTCTTTTTTTTAACGAATTGGTATTTTTATTTTTAGAAAAAAAATATAAAATTAAACCAGACATTATATTAATCACAGATGAAATTGAAATTTCAATCCATGATGACTCATTATAGTAAAAACTAAATGGTAGACATGTTAACATTAATAATCCATTGACAACTAAAAGTACGCCAACAATATTTACAATAACTTTTAAATTAAATTTCATTTAAAAAGGGCTTCAACAAAATGTTTAGATGCATGTAAACTTATAACGACAACTAGATCGCCAGTTTCAAATATAAAATCACTTCGTACCGTGAAAGCTTGATGTTCTCTAATAACACCTCCTACAATAGCTTCTTTAGGGAAATCAATATCTTGAATTGATTTATTACAAATTTGAGATTTTTCTTTAACTTTTAATTCAATAACATCGGCATCCACACCATGAATAGAATGAACATCAATGAGTTCTCCTTTTCTTATATATTTAGAAATAAAATCAGCAGCAATAAGTTTTTTGTTAATTAGTGTGTCTACTCCCATGTTTTGAGCAAGAGGAATGTATTCAATATTTCCCACTAATGCAATAACTTTTCTAATACCAGTTTCTTTTGCAGCCAAAGCTGCTAAAATGTTTTTTTCAGTTTCTGAAGTAAGAGATAAAAAAGCATCCATATATTCTAAATTTTCCTTCATTAAAAATTCTAGATCTGTACCACTACCATTAAGAACCATCACCTTTGGAAGAAGTGCTGCAAGTTCTTCAGCTCTTTCTCTATCCTCTTCTATTAATTTTATTTTGTATTTTTTTGATAAATGTTTCGCGGTAACTAAAGCCATTGGTCCTCCGCCATAAATCATCAGATCTTTTATTTTTAATTGTTTTTTTCCTGACAAAGCAAGAACTCTATCAACCCCTCCATCTTTTTGAGCAACAAAATAAGCATGATCACCTGCTTTTAAAATTTCATCAGATCTAGGAATGATTGTTTTATTTTTTACCTCATCCTCTACATCTCTAAGAATTGCAACTGTAGTGAAATTTTGATCAGGATTTAAATAGTTGGTTTCTTTTATAGTTTTTCCATTTAAAACAGAGTCTTTGCCTATAGGAATCCCAACAAATTCCAAAACTCCTCCTTCAAAATCAAAGGTTGTAATAGCGGCTGATTCTTTTAATAACTTTCTAATTTCTTTAGCTGCCAATGCTTCTGGAAAAATGACTTCATCAATGCCAACTGTTGATAAATCAAAAGCATCTTTTCTATGAATAAAATCTGAATTTGATATTCTAGCTATCGTTTTTTTTGTACCCAAATGTTTACCAATTGTGCAACAAATCATGTTGGTTTCTTCTGATTCAGTTACAGCAATTAACAAATCTGATTTATTAACTTGAGCTTGATCTAAAATCCTATATGATGTTGCGCTTCCCACAAGACACATAACATCTAATATCTCTGCTTTCTCCAAGACAACAGGATCTTTGTCAATTAGAACTATATTATTATGTTCATCCTTAGCAAGGAGTTTAGATAAATGGAATCCCATTTCACCGCATCCTGCAATAATTATTTTCATTATTAATTAATTAAAGGATAACAAATATAAAAAAATGCTACAAAAAACCTATTATTTAATTTTTTGAAAATATTTTATTGAAAGTCTGTTAATCTTAGGCATTAACAATAAAGTTGATATTATCGTAGGAAAAATCATGATACCATAAGACAAATCAATTATACTAATGACTAAATCCAATGTGACAACGGATCCTATAATAATTAATAAAATATAAAAATATCTATAATAGTGGCTAAACTTTTCCCCAATCAAATAAGATAAACATCTCTCTCCAAAATAAGAATTGCCAAACAAGGTTGTTAAAGCAAATATAATTGTACAAGAAAATAAAATATATTTTCCAATAAACGGGATAGAATCTTCAAAAGATAAAAGAACCAATTCAATACCGGAAATGTCTTCTAATCTCCAAAATCCAGAAATCAATATACAAAAAGCTGTAAGAGTACAAACAATTATTGTGTCAATAAATGGACCAATCATAGCTACTAAACCTTCTTTTATTGGATTATTATTCTTACTAGCAGAATGAATTATTGGTGATGTTCCAACTCCAGCTTCATTTGAAAATGCTGCTCTTCTCGCCCCAATTAAAATTAAAGAACCAACTGCTCCCCCTAAAACTGAATTTGCTGAAAAAGCATCTGTGATAATTAATTTGATTACTGGAATAAAAAGATTATAATTTAAAAGAATAATATAAAACACAGAAATCATATAAAGAATTACCATAAAAGGCACTAATTTACTTGCTACTTTTCCAATCCTTTTTATACCTCCAAATATTACTAATGAAACCAAAAATGAAAAAAATAGTCCAAGCAAAAAATTATGATGAGAATTGCTAGAAGCTGAATTATTTAATAGGACAGAATTCGTGATTTTCACGATTTGATTGGCTTGAAAAATTGGAGATACTCCAAACAGACCAAAAAAACAGAAAATTATTGCCAAAAAGTTCCATTTTTTTCCAAGACCTTCTTTAATTACATACATAGGTCCTCCCTGATAATTACCTTCTGAATCCTTACCTCTATACATTATAGCTAAAGAACAAGTATAAAATTTTGTTATCATGCCAAAAAATGCAGTTACCCACATCCAAAATATAGCGCCAGGACCACCTGTTACTATTGCAATTGCTACACCACTTATATTTCCTAAACCAACTATTGTTCCAATTTGAGTATTAATTGATTGAAAAAGAGTAATTTTTCCAATTTCAGATTTAGAATGTCTCTCCTTTATAATATTGATAGAATGAAAAATGTACTTAAAAGGAACTAATCTAGAATAAAATAACATGACTATACCTCCTCCCAAAAGAACAAATATTAGAATAGGACCGTTCCACAACAAATCTGCAGAATTGATAATTATTTTTTCAAACCATTGAAAAAACATCATTTCTTAAAAAAAGAATTCACAAATTCTTCTTTATGAAAAAGCTGCAAATCATTAACTTGTTCACCAACGCCTATGTATTTTATTGGGATTTTAAATTGATCAGTAATTCCTATTACCACTCCTCCTTTTGCTGTACCATCTAACTTTGTTATTGCAAGCGAATTAACTTCTGTGGCTTTAATAAATTCTTCAGCTTGAATAAATGCATTTTGACCAGTCCCTCCATCTAAAACAAGCATCACCTCATGAGGAGCGTCTTCTTTAAATTTTTTAATAACATTTTTAATTTTAGATAATTCATTCATAAGATTAATTTTTGTATGAAGTCTTCCTGCTGTATCAATTATAACTACATGATAATTTTCTTCTACTGCTTTCTTTACAGAATCATAAGCTACAGATGCAGGATCTGTATTCATACCATGAGATACCACTTCGACTCCCGCTCTTTCTCCCCATTTTAATATTTGATCTACTGCTGCTGCCCTAAATGTATCTGCAGCACCAATCAGCACTTTTAATCCTCCCTCTTTAAATTGAGCAGCTAGTTTGCCTATAGTTGTAGTTTTCCCTACACCATTTACACCTACTACTAAAATAATATAAGGTATTTGATCATCAGGCACATCAAAAGCATCTAAGTCCGAAGTGTTTTCTGCTAACAACTTAACTATTTCATCTTTTAAAATTCGATCTAATTCTTTAGCACTTGTATACTTGTCCCTTGCAACTCTGTCTTCTATTCTTTCAATAATTTTGATTGTGGTTTTTATTCCAACATCAGAAGTTATTAGAATCTCTTCAAGGTCATCTAATACCTGATCGTCAACCTTTGTTTTTCCAATAATTGCAGATTTAAGTTTTGCAAAAAAGCTTTTTTTTGTTTTCTCGAGCCCTTTGTCTAAAGCTTCCTTGACGGGCTCCTCTTTAACTTCTTCCTT